>CABMPS010000005.1 GCA_902388545.1 uncultured Collinsella sp. | reverse complement strand
GTTGGCGGGAGCCTTCTTGTCGTCGATCGGGGCGCCCAGGAGCTCCTCGTCGGCGTCGGCGTGATGCGTCGGAGCGGAGGTACCCAGCAGGATATCGTCCGGACCGTCGGGGCTAAAGACCATCTGCAGCAGCTGCGAGAGGTCTTCCTCGTCGGCAACGTCGTCGTTGTTCTCGAGGATGTAGAGCAGGTCGTGGGCCTCCAGGCCGTCACGGAGCTCCTCGATCGCCTTGGCGCCGATGCCATCGATGCGCAGCAGATCCTCCTCGGACTTGCCAACCAGGTCGCCGACCGTCTCGATGCCAACCTCGCTGAACTTGTTGGTCCAGCGCTGCGACACGCCCAGGTCGTCGAACAGGTACAGACGAGCCTTCTCGGCGGAGATGGTGTGACCGTTGCGGGTGAACGAACCGTCAGCACCACCGAACTCGTCGTAGCCGGCCCAGTCGAGCTGCTGCGGGAGCTGCTCGTCCAGGTCCTTGAGCTCCACAGGAGCCCACTCGGGCAGCGACTTGGCGTTGGGCGAAGCCGGGCCGTCGATGTCCACGTAGCCGTCGGCCGTGCGATACGTCAGCTTGGCGTTGGCGTACGGCTTGAGGCCGGTACCAGCCGGGATCTTCTTACCGACGATGACGTTGGACTTAAGGTCAAGCAGGTGGTCGACCTTGCCCTCGATGGCAGCCTCGGTAAGGACGCCAGCGGTACGGATGAACGAAGCGCTCGACAGCCAGGAGTCGATGTTGGACGCGACCTTGAGCGTACCCAGGATGACGGGCTCGGCCACGGGAGCCTGACCGCCCAGACGGGCAACGCGCTCGACCTCGTCGGCGAACTCGTAGCGGTCGACGTACTGACCAAGCAGGTACTTGGAGTCGCCGGGGTTGGTGATCTGAACGCGACGCAGCATCTGACGTGCGAGCACCTCGATGTGCTTGTCGTTCAGGTCGACGCCCTGGCTGGTGTAGACGTCCTTGACGCTCTCGACGAAGGTGTGCATCGTCGACTCGATGTCGGTCAGCTTGCGCAGGTTGCGGAAGTTGACGAAGCCCTTGGTGATCTGGTCGCCGGCGCGAACCTCGCAGCCGTCCTCGATCTCGGGCATGAAGCGCACCGAAGCGGGGACGCGACGCTCGTCGAGGACGCGGGTGTGATCCTCGGAGTCGGTGAGCGTCAGCACGTACTCGGACTTCTCGGGCTTAATCGAGAGGTGGCCGGAGTACGGAGCCAGCTCGGCCTCGCGACCCAGAATCTTCTCGTTGACGTTGCCGACGATATCGAACATACGGCTGACCGTAGGCAGACCCTGCGTAATATCGTCGACGCCAGCGACGCCGCCGGAGTGAATGGTACGCATCGTAAGCTGCGTACCGGGCTCGCCGATGGACTGGGCGGCAATAATGCCGACGGCAGTACCGATGGCGACCGGACGACGGGTGGAAAGATCCCAGCCGTAGCACTTCTGGCACACGCCGTACTTGGAGCGGCAGGTGAGCAGTGCGCGAAGCTTGACCTTCTTGAGGCCGGCATCGACCATCTTCTGGATGTCGGCGACCTTCTCGATGTAGCCGTCCTGCTCAAAGAGCACGGTGCCATCGGGGGCCACGACGTCCTCGATGAAGCAACGGCCGACGAGGTCGGTGTTGAGGTCGGTGGTGCCGGGGATGATGAGGTTGTAGGTGACGCCCTCGTGCGTACCGCAGTCCTCCTCACGGACGATGACGTCCTGGGCCACGTCGACCAGACGACGGGTCAGGTAACCAGAGTCCGAGGTGTGGGATGCGGTATCGACTAGGCCCTTACGGGCGCCGTAGGTCGAAATGAAGTACTCGAGCGGCAGCAGGCCCTCGCGGAAGTTCGCCTTAATGGGAAGGTCGATCGTCTCGCCGGACATGTCTGCCATCAGGCCACGCATGCCGCCGAGCTGACGCAGCTGGGTCTTAGAACCACGGGCGCCGGAGTCGGCCATCATGTAGAGCGGGTTCTCCTCGTCGAACAAGTCGAGCATGAGCGCTGCAACCTTATCGGTACAAGCGGTCCACTCGTTAACGACTTCGATGTGGCGCTCCGTCTCGTTGATGAAGCCCTCCTCGAAGTACTCGTTGATCTGGTCGACGTTGGCCTGGGCGCGATCGAGCAGCTCCTGCTTCTCGGCAGGGATGAGAGCGTCCCACACCGAGATGGTGAGGCCGGCGCGGGTAGCGTAGTGGAAGCCGGAGTACTTGATGGCGTCGAGGATCGGGCCGACCTTGGCCTCGGGATAGCGATCGCAGCAGTCCGCAACCAGCTTGGCCACGTCGCCCTTGACCATCTTGTAGTTCATGAACTCGTAGTCTTCGGGCAGGCACTGGCGGTTGAAGATGATGCGGCCAATGGAGGTCTCGAAGCGCGCGGTCTTGTTGCCGGTGACGTCGTAGTCGACAAACTCGTTCTTGCCGTTCTTGACGCGGAAGATACGGGTGCCGTCCTCGTTGATGACATTGGCGTCGGCAGCGGACACACGGACCTGAATCTTGGCCTGCATGTCGACCTCGGAGCGGCAGTCATAGGCGTGCAGCGCATCGTCGAAGCTTGCGAACACGTGGTTCTCGCCCGGCAGACCGTCGCGGACCTGGGTCAGGTAGTACACACCGATGATCATGTCCTGCGAAGGGATGTTGACCGGCTTGCCGGATGCCGGCGAGCGCAGGTTGTTCGCAGAGAGCATGAGCACGCGAGCCTCGGCCTGAGCCTGGCTGGACAGCGGCACGTGGACAGACATCTGGTCGCCGTCGAAGTCGGCGTTGAAAGGCGAGCAGACCAGCGGGTGCAGGTGGATAGCCTTGCCCTCGACCAGCACCGGCTCAAAGGCCTGGATGGAAAGACGGTGCAGGGTCGGTGCGCGGTTGAGCAGCACGACGCGGCCGTCGATGACCTCTTCGAGGATGTCCCACACAAAGGTGGCACCGCGGTCGATAGCGCGCTTGGCGCCCTTGATGTTCTCGACCTTGCCAAGCTCGACCAGGCGCTTCATGACGAAGGGCTTGAAGAGCTCCAGCGCCATGGTCTTGGGCAGACCGCACTGGTGCAGCAGCAGCTTGGGGTCGGTAACGATTACCGAACGGCCGGAGTAGTCGACACGCTTACCCAGCAGGTTCTGACGGAAACGACCCTGCTTGCCCTTGAGGGCCTCGGCGAGCGACTTGAGCGGGCGACCGCCACGGCCAGAGACCGGGCGACCACGACGGCCGTTGTCGAACAGGGCGTCCACGGACTCCTGGAGCATGCGCTTCTCGTTGTTCACGATGATCGCAGGGGCGTCCAGGTCGAGCAGGCGCTTGAGTCGGTTGTTACGGTTGATCACGCGACGGTACAGGTCGTTAAGGTCGGACGCGGCGAAACGGCCGCCGTCGAGCTGGACCATCGGGCGCAGATCGGGCGGAATGACCGGGATGACGTCCAGGATCATGTTCGCGGGGCTGTTGCCGCCCTTCAGGAAGGCGTCAACGACCTCAAGGCGCTTGACGGCCTTCTCGCGCTTCTGCTTCTGGGAATCCTCGTCGGCGATGATGGCCTTGAGCTTCTCGGCCTCGGAGGGGAGGTCGATGGCAGCGAGCAGGTCGCGGACGGCCTCAGCACCCATGCCACCCTTGAAGTACATGGAGTAGTAACGGGTCATCTCGCGGAACAGCGGCTCATCGGAGATGAGGTCGCGCTCGGTGAGCTTCATGAAGGCGTTGAAGGCGTCCGTGCGGAGCTGCTTCTCGTCCTTGCACTCTTCCTCGATATCGACGATGCCAGAGGCGATCTCCTCGGGGGTCAGCGGCTCCTCGTCGGAGAACTCGTCAAAGTTCTCGGGGTCGCCCTGCTCCTTGAGGGACTCGATCTGGCGGGCGCACTCGGCATCGATCTCTTCCAGATCGGCGGCGAGCTCCTCGCGCAGGTCGTCAGCGTCGGCCTCGCGAGCCTCGTAGTCAACCTCGGTGATGATGTAGCTGGCGAAGTACAGAACCTTCTCGAGGTCCTTGGACTTGATGTCGAGCATACGGCTCATCGGGAAGCTCGTGGGGCTCTTGAAGTACCAGATGTGGGACACGGGAGCGGCGAGCTCGATGTGGCCCATGCGGTCGCGACGCACCTTGGCCGAGGTGACCTCGACGCCGCAGCGCTCGCAGACGATGCCCTTAAAGCGAATGCCCTTGTACTTGCCGCAGGAGCACTCCCAGTCCTTGGCGGGACCGAAGATCTTCTCGCAGAACAGGCCGTCCTTCTCGGGCTTGAGGGTACGGTAATTGATGGTCTCCGGCTTCTTGACCTCACCGTGCGACCAGGAACGGATCTGGTCGGCGGAGGCAAGGGAGATCTTTACCGAGTCAAAATCAGTAGCTTCGAAATCTGCCACAGTCAACTACTCCTTATCAGTGGTCGTGGCGGCGACAGCCTCGGGTGCCTCGGCGGTCTCGGCATCCTCGGCCTCGACGTCGGTGTCAACGCCGGCGAGCGCAGCCAGGTCGTCGAGAGCAGAGGTCTCCTCGGCGGTCACAGGGGCGGAGGCGTCCTCGTCGGCATCGTGCATGGGCTCGATGTCCAGCGCGAGGGAGCGGATCTCCTTGACGAGAACCTTGAAGGACTCGGGGATACCCGGGACCGGAACGTTCTCGCCCTTGACGATGGACTCGTAGGTCTTGACGCGGCCCACGGTATCGTCGGACTTGACGGTCAGGATCTCCTGCAGAACGTTGGAAGCACCGTAAGCGTACAGTGCCCAAACTTCCATCTCGCCGAAGCGCTGGCCGCCGAACTGGGCCTTGCCGCCCAGAGGCTGCTGGGTAACCAGGCTGTAAGGGCCGGTCGAACGGGCGTGGATCTTGTCGTCGACCATGTGGCCGAGCTTGAGGATGTAGGACGTACCCACGGTAATGGGCTCGCGGAACTCCTCGCCGGTGCGGCCGTCGAACAGACGGGTCTTGCCGCGCTCGTCAAGCTGGGTGACAAACTCGGGGCGCATGTGATCGCCAAAGGCAGCGGTGGCCTTGTTGAGCATGTTCTTGTTGGCACGACGGATGACCTCGGCGATCTCGTCCTCCTTGGCGCCGTCGAAGACGGGCGTGGCGGTGAAGAACGGACCGGGGACGTACTTGTCGGAGTCGGCCTGCTCGGTATCCCAACCGCAGGCAGCAGCCCAGCCAAGGTGGCACTCGAGCAGCTGGCCGACGTTCATACGCGAAGGAACGCCCAGCGGGTTGAGGATAACGTCGATCGGGGTACCGTCAGCCATGTAGGGCATGTCCTCGACCGGCAGAACGTTACAAATAACACCCTTGTTGCCGTGGCGACCGGCGATCTTATCGCCCTGCTGGATCTTACGACGCTGGGCGACGTAGACGCGCACCTGCTCGTTGACGCCGGGGGCCAGGTCGTCACCGTTCTCGCGGCTAAAGCGGACAACGTCGATAACGCGGCCGTAAGCGCCGTGAGGCATCTTAAGGGAGGTATCGCGGACGTCGTGGGCCTTGGCGCCGAAGATGGCGCGCAGCAGGCGCTCCTCGGCGGTCAGAGCGCTCTCGCCCTTAGGCGTGACCTTACCGACCAGGATGTCGCCAGGGCCGACCTCGGCGCCGATGCGGATGATGCCGTCCTCGTCGAGGTTGGCAAGCATGTCCTCGGAGAGATTCGGGATCTCGCGGGTGATCTCCTCGGGGCCGAGCTTGGTGTCGCGGGCGTCGATCTCGTGACGGGTGATGTTGATGGTCGTCAGCAGGTCCTCGGCCACCAGGCGCTCGGACACGACGATACCGTCCTCGTAGTTAAAGCCTTCCCACGGCATGTAGGCCACGGTGAGGTTCTGGCCCAGTGCGAGCTCGCCGTGATCGGTCGAAGGACCGTCGGCCAGGGGCTCGCCCTGCTCAACGGTGTCACCGACGCGCACGAGCGGACGGTGGTTGATGCAGGTGGACTGGTTGGAGCGCTGGTACTTGGCCAGGTGATACTCGTCCATGCCACCGGCATGCTTGACGATAATCTTGGCGGCGTCGGCAAAGATGACCTCGCCGGCGTTCTTGGCCAGGGTGACCTCGCCGGAGTCCAGAGCGGCGCGACGTTCCATGCCGGTACCGACATAGGGAGCGGCGGGGTGAACCAGCGGCACGGCCTGGCGCTGCATGTTAGCGCCCATCAGCGTACGCTTGGCGTCGTCGTGCTCAAGGAACGGGATCAGCGTGGCTGCGACGGAGAGCATCTGACGCGGCGAGACGTCCATGTAGTCGACGTCCTCGACAGGCACGTCGGCGGGTGCGCCGAAGGAGCCGTCGAAGTCGCGGGTACGGGCGATCACGGCGTGCGGACGGACGATCTTGCCCTCGGCATCGGTCGTGATGAACTCGTTGGTCTTGGGATCGAGCGGCGTGTTGGCCGGCGCGATGACGTGCTTCTCTTCCTCGTCAGCGGTCATCCAGTCGATCTGGTCGGTGGCAACGCCGTTCTCGACGCGACGGAACGCCTGACGCGGGCGTAGAGGTCGAGCGAGCCGATCAGGCCGATGTTGGGGCCTTCGGGGGTCTCGATCGGGCACATGCGGCTGTAGTGCGAATTGTGAACGTCGCGGACGGCCGTCGGCACGTTGGTGCGGCGGCTGGAGCCGGACTTGTGGCCGGCAAGACCGCCAGGGCCAAGTGCGGACAGACGGCGCTTGTGGGTCAGACCGGTCAGGGGGTTCGCCTGGTCCATGAACTGCGAGAGCTGCGAGGAACCGAAGAACTCCTTGATGGAAGCCACGATCGGGCGGATGTTGATGAGCGACTGCGGGGTGATCTCGTCGATGTCCTGGGAGCTCATGCGCTCACGGACGACGCGCTCCATACGGCTCATGCCGATACGGAACTGGTTGGCGACGAGCTCGCCGACGGTACGGATGCGGCGGTTGCCAAAGTGGTCGATGTCGTCGACCTTGAAGCCCTGCTCGCCGGCAGCGAGGGACAGGAGGTAGCGCAGCGTCGCGACGATATCCTCGTCAGTGAGCACCGTGACCTCTTCCTCAGTGGTGAGGTTGAGCTTCTTGTTGACCTTGTAACGACCGACGCGGGCCAGGTCGTAGCGCTGCGGGTTGAAGAGCAGACCCTCGAGCAGGCTGCGGGAAGCGTCCACGGTGGGAGGCTCGCCTGGGCGCAGGCGACGGTAGATCTCGATGAGGGCGTCCTCGCGGGTGAGGGCGGTGTCGCGCTCCAGGGTGCGCTTGATCACATCGGAGTTGCCGAGCAGCTCGATGATGTCGTCGTTGGTGACGGCGATGCCAAGGGCGCGCAGGAACATCGTGGCGCTCTGCTTGCGCTTACGGTCGATGGAGACCATGAGCTGGTCGCGCTTGTCGACCTCAAACTCAAGCCAGGCACCGCGGGACGGGATGATCTGGGCCTTGTAGATCTGCTTGCCCGAATCCATCTCGGAGCTGTAGTACACGCCCGGGGAGCGGACGAGCTGCGAGACGACGATACGCTCGGTACCGTTGATGATGAAGGTGCCCTGATCGGTCATCATGGGGAAGTCGCCCATGAAGACGAGCTGCTCCTTGATCTCGCCGGTCTCCTTGTTGGTGAGACGGACGTCGGTCAGAAGCGGGGCCTGATACGTCATGTCCTTCTCGCGGCACTCCTCGACGGTGTGCGCGGGGTCGCCGAACTGATGCTCGCCGAAGGTAACCTCGAGAACATGGTTCTGGCTCTGGATGGGGCTGGATTCCTTGAACGCCTCACGAAGACCCTCGTCCTTAAAACGCTCAAAGGATTCCCTTTGAACAGAGATAAGGTTGGGGAGCTCCATGGCCTCCGGGATTTTCCCGAAGCTGACGCGCTTGCGCTCAGTGGCAGTGTATGCGTAGGTCACCAGGTTTTTCCTCCTTCACGGAAATGCTCGGTGGGTTGGCGAGGCATAGCTTCGCCAGTTATCGCAATCTAATAGTTTATCAGGTACCGACCGTTGGGCAAGAAAAGCCTTGACGCGATTGAGTTTTTGGAGTAGCAAAGTTTTTCGACAGAAAACACGCAGGTAGATGTATGTGTATCGAACATCTGTTCATATATTTTCTGTGAACGAGACCGCTGGTGCGGGCCGCTGAATGGCGGAATGGCGGCGAGGGTTGATCAGGCGGAAACTGCATCCCGTTTTGAGGCCCCAAACTGGGGCGCAGTTTCCGGTTGAGCACTGTTTGGGAAAGCATATCCCGTTCTGAGCCGGAATCCGGGTCGCAGTTTCCGCTAGGGGCCCTAACCGGAAAGCGCATCCCAGAATTCGGCCAAATAGTGGGTCGCACTTTCCGGGGCTAAGCTGTAACCCGCATAAAAAACGGGTGCAGACAGAAGTCCGCACCCGTAAATGTCGATGCCCGAAGGCTTACTTGCGCATCAAGCCGCCGCGCTCGTCGATGGCATCCCAGAAGGCGTCTGCGAAGCGAGGATCGCTTGCGGCCATGAGGGCGTTGGTGGCCATCCAACCAGACGGGGTGCCGGTGTCGTAGCCCGAGAGCGGGTCGATGACGACAGCGTACATGGCCTCACGATCAAGCGAACGTGCCATGGCGTCGGTCAGCTGGATCTCGCCGCCCTTACCGGCCTGCTGATCGGCCAGCAGGTCCATGACCAGCGGGCTCAGCAGGTAGCGACCGACGATGTACAGGTTGGACGGAGCCGCCTCGGGAGCAGGCTTCTCAACCAGACCGCCGATGCGCCAGACAGCGCCCGGCTCGGCATCGGCAACGCCCTCGGCGCCCTCGAGCGAACCGACGCGCTCGCCGGCGATAACGCCGTAGCGGCTGACTTCCTCGGGCGAGCAAGCAGCGACGGCGATAACCGAAGCGCCACCGTGCTCCTTGGAAACGGCGAGCATCTTGTCGCAGATGTCGCGGTTAGGCACAACGTAGTCGCCCAGAAGAACCAGGAAGTTCTCCCCTGCCACGGCGTCGGCAGCAGAGCGGATAGCATGGCCGAGGCCCTTGGGCTCGTACTGATAACGGAAGTCGACCGGCATACCGCCAGCGTGGGCGACGGCATCGGCATAGGCGTTCTTGCCGCGCTCGCGCAGCAGGTTCTCGAGCGAGCGATCGGGCTGGAAGTAGCTCAGCAGCTCGGGCTTACCGGGAGAGGTAACGATGATGGCGTCGTCGACCTCCTCGGGGTCGAGTGCTTCCTCAACGACATACTGAATGACCGGCTTGTCGAGCACCGGCAACATCTCTTTGGGCGTGCACTTAGTGCCAGGCAGAAAACGCGTGCCAAGACCGGCGGCGGGGATGATTGCCTTCATGTTATTCAAGGATCCTTTCGCAGGCGCAGAATGCGCCCTATGCGTGCGGCACGACGGCCGCAGACCAAATTGCGATACCGAAGTATCTTACCGCCGAAGACATACGTCACCGTAAGGCAAACGCAATTCTTCAGCAGGTCAACGCAAATTATTGCTCGAATGGTGCAATTTTACGCCCCAGCGGTAACGGGATTGGCACGGCGAAGACAGCGGTGCTCTGCGTGCCGAGCAATGGGAATGAGGGGCCAAAACAAAAAAGACGGGGCTCGCAATGCGAACCCCGTCTGCAAAGAAATCTGGCGAGAAAGCCTGATTACTTGAGAGTGACAGCAGCGCCAGCAGCCTCGAGCTTCTCCTTGGCAGCCTCGGCGTCCTCCTTCTTGGCACCCTCGAGAACAGCCTTGGGAGCGCCCTCGACGACCTCCTTGGCCTCCTTCAGGCCAAGGTTGGTGAGCTCACGGACGGCCTTGATGACCTGGATCTTGT
The DNA here is from genome assembly GCA_902388545.1 of uncultured Collinsella sp. Taxonomy (GTDB): domain Bacteria; phylum Actinomycetota; class Coriobacteriia; order Coriobacteriales; family Coriobacteriaceae; genus Collinsella. Next base: position 17,566 of record CABMPS010000005.1, on the reverse strand, counting down.
TGTCGCCGAAGCCCTCGAGCACGACGTCAAACTCGGTCTTCTCCTCGGCCTCAGCAGCGCCAGCAGCGGGAGCGGCGACAACAGCAGCAGGAGCAGCGGCGGAAACGCCGAAGGTGTCCTCGATAGCCTTGACGAGCTCGGAAGCCTCGAGAAGGGTCATTTCCTTAAGAGCATCGATGATCTCATCGGTGGTAAGCTTAGCCATTTCTAAGTCCTTTCGGTTTCCGTGTCTGTGCACGGAGATCAGTTAAAACACGGCGCGAATGCGCCAGGGGTGCGGCGTTGCCGCCGCGGGTGAAAACAGCAACTAGGCTGCCTTCTGCTCGGAGACCTGCTGGATCGAACGAGCGAGACCAGAGGAAACGCCGTTGACGCAGACAGCGATGTCGCGAGCGAAACCGGAGATGAGACCGGCGATCTGGCCGAGAAGCTGATCCTTGGTGGGCAGCTCGGCGATAGCCTTAACATCATCGGCGGAAACGGCCTTGCCGTCGGAGATACCGCCCTTGATCTCAAGGACGCCCTTGGACTTAGCGGAGAAGTCCTTAAGGGCCTTAGCGGCCTCGACCGGCTCGGTCTCGTAGAACACATAAGCGACGGGGCCGGCGAGGATATCGTCGATCTCGGGCTGCTCCTGGTTCTTGAGAGCGATCTTGACCAGGTTGTTCTTGTAGACCTTCATCTCGGCGCCGCACTCGCGAAGCTGATGACGCAGCTCCTGAGCCTGCTTAACCGTCAGACCGTTGTAGTTGACGACGAACAGACCGGCGTTCTCGGCGATACGGGACTCGATCTCTGCAACCTTGTCGATTTTGTACTGCTGGGGCATGAATTACACCTCCTCGAATTCTTTCCGGGCACGGTCCGCCACAAGGACGTGACGGGGGCATGTCCAAAAAGAAAGCCCCCGCGCTGCATGAGCGACGGGGGCGAGAAGACATATCTACTCGACCACCTCGGCTGGCGGGATATCCCATTAAGCTCGCGGGCGATGCCCGTTTGCACCGGCTGTCTCTGGCAGCGGATTCGTGCGTGAACCGAAAGTATTATGGCGGGGACCCCGGCGTCGGTCAACGGAAATCCGGGCTGCACACAATTCCACCATCCGGCACGCTCCGCCGAAGGCCAGGTGCAAGGTTTTCGCTCGGTCAAGTCCTGGGCTCGCACGAAGGCCACATTAAGTGGCCTTCGGCTCGTGCGGAATCTACGAAAACCTTGCGCCTGGCCTTCGGCGGCGCGTGCCTGCGTCAACTATGGAGCAGCCCGGTTTTCCGTTGGCCGGCGCGCCCCACTCATAATGCTTAGATCGGTGGTCTGATGTGTTGCGTCCCCGATGGCTATAGAGCCGAGACGAAGGTGGACAGGCGGTGGAGGCCTTCGTCCAGGTCTTTATCGGAAACGCAATAGCTGAGGCGGACGTGGCCTTCGGTGCCGAAGCAGTCGCCCGGGACTAGGGCTACGTTTGCCTCTTCGATGGCTTTGATGCAGAAGTCTTCGCTGGTTAGGCCGAACTTTTTGATGCTCGGGAAAGTGTAGAAGGCGCCGGCTGGTTCCACTACGTCGAGATCCATGGCGTCTAAGGCTGCGAGTACGCGTTCGCGGCGGGCTCGGTAGACTTTGAGCATGGGGGTTGGGTCGACGGTCAGGGCTCGGGCTGCGGCGTCCATTTCGAAGGAGACAGCACTCGATACTAAGTATTGGTGAGCCTTTGCGATCTCGGCGATGGCGGGGGCTGCGGCCGCGAGCCAGCCCAGGCGCCAACCGGTCATGGCCCAGGGCTTGGAGAAGCTCTCGATGACTACCGTCTGCTCGCGCAGCTCCGGGTGTCGCTGGGCGAAGCGCTCGTAGCCGTCCACATAGACGAGGCGGTTGTATACGTCGTCGCAGACTACGTAGATGCCCGCCTGCTCCGCTACGCGCGCCACGGCGTCGAGCGATGCCGCGTTGAGAATGCAGCCCGTGGGATTGTTGGGCGAGCAGATAACGATGGCCTTGGTCGCCGGGGTCACACAGGCGCGAAGCGCTTCCTCGTCAATCTGAAATTGCGCAGGCTCCGTATCCAAAAAGACCGCTTTGGCGTGATTGGCTACGACGATGCTCTCGTACAGGCCAAAGGCCGGCGTGGGGATAATAACCTCGTCGCCGGGGTTGAGCATAGCCATGAATGTTGCCGACAGGGCCTCGGTCGCGCCGTCGGTCAGGATGACCTCATCGGCGGAAAACGCCAGACCCGCGTCACCCATATATTCGGACAGTGCCTCGCGCAGGGCGGGGCGACCGTTGTTGGGCGGATAGTGCGTGTCGCCGCGGTCCAACGAAGCAGTCACCTCGGCGCTAACCACATCGGGCGTGGGAAAATCGGGCTCACCGAGCGCAAGCGCAATGCACCCCGGGTGCTGGGCGGCGAGCGCGTTAATCCGACGGATGCCGGAGGGCTTAAGCGTGGCAAGCGAGGTATTCATGGACAGACGCATGGCGTTCCTTTCGTAAGGGTTGCACTAGGATAGCGCGGCGAGGCGCCGCCGGACGGTGTAACCTAAACGGAAACGAACCGGAAAGGAGGCGGCATGGAGACGACCGCACGCGGCGATGTACCAAAAACACTGCATAACATCGCGTTTGTCAGTATTTCCGAGAGCGCCGATCTTGAGTTTTTGCTCTGGGACCTGCAGGATGCCATCGCCGCCTATGCACAGCTTTCCGGCACTGTACTCCCCCGCCCAGTCGACTTGAAGGCAAATGACGCCGGCAGCGTTGCCGATGGCATCGTGCTGGCCATTGAAGATGTGGCTGACGATGAGACGTTGACAGCTATCGAGCAGGCGCTTGAGCGCTTTGGCGGTACGGGAACGCGCGTCTATGCCGCGATTCGAGCCGCACAAGAGGGCACTGAGCAGGCGCGCGGGACCGCCGTTCGCCTGCACAAGGCATGTGAGCGCCATGACCAATTGTGGTGTGGCGGCGTTGCCATCTGCGCCGGCAGCGGCATCGCGGCGCTTCGCCATTCCCCACGCATGGGCCTCTTGCGCCGACCATTTTCGGAAGCGATGGATAAGCTTGTGGGCGCCGTGCGCATAGGCTGCTCCATTGAGCATGCGCAGCTGCTGGGCGGTGGCAATGCCGGTAGCGTCGATACCGACGGCATGGTGCGCGCTAGGCCTGCTGTGCCCGCGCTAATCTGGCGCGCCATCATCAAACGCCTCGGCGCCCATGCTCAATCAGATATCTAAATTACAGGGCGCCCCAGTCAATGGCTTCGTGCCAACGCTCAACAAGACGCCCCAGACGCCAGGCGGCATTGGCGGGACTTGTCGACGGCAGCACGATGGCGGGTAGCCCCGTCCGCTCTTGTAGATAGCGTTTGTAGAGCCGCCCGGCCGCGCCGCCGTTGCAGATAACGACCTCAATCGGCGTGACATCGGTAATGCGCTCGACATGCGCCGGAACGACGTTTTTGATGCTCGCGTCGCTTGAGCCCTTGATGTCACAGCTCTCGATCACGTCCCACAGGGCCACGCCGCCGTTGAGCAGCATAGCCCGCTTGGCAGCAACCGAGGCGTCGAGCGTCGCGGGCTCGCCGCTCGCCAAAGAGTCTCCCTCGTTGGGCGGCACGGGCACACCGAGGCACGCGGCCATCACACGCCAAAAGCGATTCTGAGGGTTGCCGTAATAAAAGGCGTTGGCGCGCGAAAGCACCGAGGGAAACGATCCGAGCACCAAAACGCGCGAGTGCTGATCGAACACGGGCTCAAACCCATGCTCAATATGTTGATAGCCCTCGTCGGACGCAGCCATGGCCTAGGCCCTCAACAGATAGCGCACCTCGTAGGGCGCAAGCTCAAGGGCACCCGTTAGCTCGACTGTGGGCGCGCCGTCGGCAAGTAGGTCGGCAAAGGAGCCGTTGAGCTCGCCGGCTCCAAAGGTATAGGGCTCGTTCACGGCATTGACCGCCACGAGCACCGTCGCGTCGTCGCAGGCGCGCTCGAACAGCAGCTGCTTGTTCTGGATCACCACGTTGCGATAGGCACCATAGTTGAGGGCACGGGCCGCCGCGTCGTCTGCCGAGCGCAGGTGCGCGAGCTGCTTGATGAAGGCCGTCAGCTCGTTGGGCGCAGGCTCATCGAGCGCAGGTCGCAGCGTCCAGTCACCATCGGGGCCGCCCTTTTCGCCAGGAATCCCCCACTCGCTGCCATAGTAGACGCACGGAATGCCCGGCATGCCAAAGAGCATGCCATAAGCGGGGCGCAGACAGGACTTGTCGGTAAGGATGCTCGCCAGGCGCGGCACATCGTGGTTGTCGACAAACGACAGCAGATGCTTGCCGCGATAAATGCACCACGGGTCACCGCCAAACTGGCGATGCAGCGAGTGGGCGATCTCGAACATGTTGACCGAGTTAAAGCTGGAGTACAGGCCCTTGTAGCACTCGTAGTTGGTGCAGGAGTCAAGCATCTCGTCATTGACGATCTGGTTGTAGTCGCCGTGGAGCGTCTCACCAATCAGCACAAAGTCGGGCTTGAGCTCACGGGTAAAAGTATGCAGGCGGCGCATAAAATCGCGATCGAGCATATAGGCGACGTCCAGGCGCAGGCCGTCGACGCCAAAGACGTCGGCCCAACGGCGCACGGACTCAAGCAGGTAATCGACCACGGCGGGGTTTTGCAAGTTGAGCTTCACAAGCTCAAAATGGCCTTCCCAGCCCTCGTACCAAAAGCCGTCGCCATAGCAGGAGTCGCCGTCAAAGCTAATGTGGAACCAGTCCTTGTAGGGCGAGTCCCACTTGCGTTCCTGAACATCGCGGAAGGCCCAAAAACCGCGACCGACATGGTTGAAGACGGCATCAAGCACCACACGGATGCCATGGGCATGCAGTGTCTCGCACACGGCGGCAAAGTCGGCATCCCCACCCAGGCGACGGTCGATATGGCGCAGGCTGCGCGTGTCGTAACCGTGACTGTCGGATTCGAGCGGCGGGTTAATGAGCACAGCACCGATGCCGAGTTCCTGCAGGTAGCCGGCCCATTGGGCGATCTTCATGATGGGCGCATCGGGGTTGGGCGCAGCGTTGGCAGCCTGGGCGAGCTCATCCTCGGCAACGGGCGCGGCGTTTTCGCGCGGAGCTCCACAAAAGCCCAGCGGATAGATCTGGTAGAACGTCGTCTCGTATGCCCACATAGCAACCTCCCGGCAATCTTTCACGCAACGCCATCCATTGTATGCCCGCCGCGCATCCCCTCCCCCAAAATAAGTTGCGGTGAAATAGGGACTGTTGAGACCAATAAACCGGGCAAACAGTCTCTATTCCACCGCAACTGATGAGGGAACGTGATTAGGCGACGGGCTTTGCGCGGCGTATGGCCGGGAACAGCACCGTAATGGCGAGGATGACGCCCACGACGGTAATCGCCCCGCCCGCAAAGCCAATCCAAGCGATACCGGGACCCGAAACCACGGCGCCGCCGATTGCGGTGCCCGTGCCGATACCGAGGTTAAACAGGCCCGAGAAGATCGACATGGCGACGGCCGACGAATCCGCCGGCGTGTACTTGATGAGCTCGGCCTGGAACGCCACGTTAAAGGCTGTGGAGCAGCAGCCCCATAGCGCGCAGACGGCAAGCACTGCTACGAGCGACGATGCGACCGGACCCATGAGCAGCAGAGCCACCGGCACGCCGGAGAGCGTGATAGCCAAGAACGGGAAGCGATGCCCATCGAACAGGCGGCCAAACAGCCAGCTTCCGAGCAGACCGGAGCAGCCAAACGCCGTCAGCGTCATGGTAATAGCGCTTGCGTCGACGTGCGCGACCTGCGCCAGGAACGGCTCGATATAGCTGTAACCCGAGTAGTAGCCGGTCGCCATAAAGACCGTGACCGCGTAGAGCGCGATGAGGAACGGGTTCTTGAGCAGCTCGGGCAGCTGTTTGACGGTAAAGCGCTCGCCCGCCGGCATGGCTGGGAACACCGCTGCCTGATACACCACCGAAGCGGCAGAGAGGGCCCCAACCACGGCAAACGTCATACGCCAGCCCACGGCCAGGCCAATGGCGCGGCCGATCGGCAGGCCAAAGATCTGCGCGATGGACGAGCCCGTGGCGATCATGCTGATGGCGAGCGCCCCGTGGCGCGTGTCAACCAGACGCGACGCCATGATCGAGGCGACCGACCAGAACACGGCATGCGCGCAGGCGACCACCAGACGCGCGCAAACCAAAATAGGATAGGTGGGCGCCACAGCGGACAGGAACTGGCCGAGCGAAAACACGGCCAAAACGCCCAACAGCATCCGCTTGAACTCAAAGCGCGAGGCAAACACCATAAGCGGCAGCGACAGCAGCATGACGCCCCAGGCATAGACCGAAATCATGATGCCTGCCTGGGCCTCGGTGAGCGAGAACGACGCGGCGATATCAGTCAGAAGGCCGATGGGCATGAACTCTGATGTGTTGAACACGAACGAACAGCAGGCGAGCCCGATAAGCGGGAGCCACTGCTTGAGCGAGATGCCATCTTGTCTTGCCTGGGTCATGTAGGAAACCTCTCCGATTGTCTTGGGCGGTGGGCGATTATATAGCAACGGCCCCGCATCCGTCAGTACAGATGCGGGACCGCAATCAACTCAATACACAGGGGTTGCGCCGTCAATAAATAGCTAAGCCAACCCCAACAATATGCCCGCCGAATGCACGACAAACGCCACGATCCAGGCGACCGTCACCTGAAACGCGAACACTGCCACGGCGTAGCGTCCGCCCAGCTCGCTCTTAACGGCACCGATGGCTGCCACGCAGGGCGGGTACAGCAGCGTAAAGACCAAAAACACGTAGGCAGTAAACGGCGAGAACATCGTCGACAGTGCCGCAGGCGAGGTTGCGCCCAAAAGCACCGTGAGCGTCGAGATGACGCTCTCCTTGGCAATAAGTCCGGTGACGAGCGCCGTCGAGGCGCGCCAGTCACCAAATCCGAGCGGCGCCAGCACCGGCGCGATGATGCTACCCAGACCGGCAAGTAGACTCTGCGACTGATCGGCGACCACATTAAAGCGAATGTCGAACGTCTGAAGAAACCAAATGACCACCGTAGCGGCAAAGATAATGGTAAAGGCCTTGGTGATGAAGTCCTTGGCCTTATCCCATGCCAGCATCACCGTCGTCTTGACGCTCGGCAGGCGGTAGTTGGGGAGCTCCATGATAAACGGCACCGGGTCACCCTTAAATGCCGTGCGATTGAGCACCAAAGCTGCGATGCAACCGACCGTAATGCCAATCAGATAGAGCGAGACCATGGCGGGAACCGTCGCCTTCGGGAAAAACGCCCCGCACAGCAGACCGTAGACCGGCAACTTGGCCGAACAGCTCATGAACGGCGTGAGCATGACCGTCATCTTGCGGTCGTGCTCGGATGGGAGCGTACGGGTCGACATGATAGCCGGCACGGTGCAGCCAAAACCGACGAGCATAGGCACGAAGCTGCGGCCCGACAGGCCAAAGCGACGCAATACCTTATCCATGACAAAGGCAACGCGTGCCATGTAGCCCGAGTCTTCCAGAATGGAGAGGAACAAAAAGAGCACGACGATAATCGGCAGGAAGGTCAGCACGCTGCCCACGCCCGTAAGCACGCCGTCGACAGCCAGCGAGCGCACCACATCGTTGGTGCCGAACGCCTTGAGACCCGCATCGGCCGAGGCGATGATGGCAGCGATGCCGTCCTCCATGAGTCCCTGCAACGCCGCGCCGATCACGCCAAACGTCAGCCAAAAGACGAGGCCCATGATCACCAGGAACGCCGGAATGGCCGTGTAGCGACCCGTCAGGATGCGGTCGATCTTGACGGAGCGCACGTGCTCGCGGCTCTCGTGCGGCTTGACGACGCAACGCCCGCACACGTCGCCGATAAAGCTAAAGCGCATATCGGCCAGCGCGGACAGGCGGTCGGTGCCGGCTTCGCCCTCCATCTGGGTAATGATGTGCTCGATAGCGTCAAGTTCGTTACGGTCCAGATGAAGCGCCTCGGTCACCAGCTCGTCGCCCTCAACCAGCTTGGTCGCCGCAAAACGCACCGGGATATGCGCCGTCGCGGCATGGTCCTCGATAAGGTTGGCGATGCCGTGGATGCAGCGATGCAGCGCGCCGCCGTCTGGGCCATCGGGCGCACAGAAGTCCAGGCGACCGGGGCGCTCGCGGAACCGCGCCACGTGCAAGGCATGATCCACCAACTCGCCAATACCCTCGTTGCGGGCAGCGCTAATGGGGACAACAGGCACGCCCAACAGGCTCTCGAGCAGGTTGACGTCCACGGCGCCGCCGTTGGCCGTCACCTCGTCCATCATGTTGAGCGCGATGACCATGGGGCAGTCGAGCTCCATAAGCTGCAGCGTCAGGTACAGGTTACGTTCAATATTAGTAGCGTCGATGATGTCGATGATGGCGTCGGGATGCTCGTCAAGGATGAATTGACGGCTCACGACCTCTTCGCCTGTGTACGGCGACAGCGAATAAATACCGGGCAGGTCGGTAACGTTCGCCTCGGGGTGGTTGCGGATGGTGCCATCTTTGCGGTCGACCGTCACGCCGGGAAAGTTACCGACGTGCTGGTTGGAGCCCGTCAGCTGGTTGAACAGCGTGGTCTTACCGCAGTTTTGGTTGCCGGCGAGGGCAAAATGCAGCGGCGCGCCCTCGGGCACGGCCGTCTTTGCCGCACGGGGCGAATACGTCCCCTCGCCGAGTGCCGGGTGCTCCGTCGTGCCGATTGCGACGTTAGTGCGCGGACCCGTGTCTGTGTCGTGAACACCCACGAGCTCGATGCGAGCAGCATCGTCCTTGCGCAGCGTCAGCTCGTAGCCACGCAGGCGAATCTCGAGCGGGTCGCCCATGGGGGCGTACTTCATCATGGTGACTTCGGTGCCCGGCGTTAGACCCATGTCCAAAATATGCTGTCGAAGTGCCTGATCGTCCGATGCCACCGATGCGACAACGGCGTCCTTTCCAATCTCGAGTGTATCGAGCTTCACTCGCTCATCCTTTCGTTAGACGCGGTTAACCGTTTACCGGGGCTAACCAACTCGTAACGACAAATGATAGCGCTCTGAACTATTATATAAAGTCAAATACCGATGTTTACCTGCGCAAACTTTATGCGGTGCGCCCCGAAAGCTCTTTGCGCATACCGCTCAGCGAGATCGAAATGGAACCCGACCGCGCGGTAGCAGTGAGTCGATCACCCTCAACCGACCCCGTGCATGTAAAGGGCGCCTTGCCCATCAAGACGTGGGAGATAGTACCCGAGAGCTCAAAGAAATCGCACTCAGCGCGGGCACCCGAGAGAGCGATATTGAGACCCCTGACGTTTAGTACTGCCCTGAGCGCGCCGTTCACCCCATGTGAAAACGTCACCTCGCCGCGCTTGCTCCCCACCGGCGTCTGGGCCAAAACCACATACGTACCCTCAAGCATGGCTCCTCCTCTAAGCAGACTTTTTGAAACGGGCAAGTAGTCTACTTTTACATATGGCGTTCCAGGAAGCGGAAGGCCAGGCGGATCCAGGGACGGACGGAAACCTGCTTGTCCTCGTTGTCGACCGCGGTATTGGCGTTGCCGAGCGAAAGGCCGTGGCCACCCTGGTCAAAGACGTGCATCTCGCATGCAACACCCTCCTCGGCCATGCGCTGCGCAAACGGGTAGACCTGCGCGACCGGCGCCGTCTTGTCGTCCGAAACGCCCCACACAAAGGTCGGGGGCATCTGGCGCGAAACGTGCGTGGTAGGGCAAATGTCGGCCAGGTGCTCATCGGTCGCCTCGCCGCCCGTCACCATCGACAGATAGTCGTTGAGCAAATCGCGCCCCGTCTTGCCACCCGTCTTGGGCACGCGCAGGTCGATGCGCGGGTCGCGCGTCTGCATATCGCGCACATAGGCAAGGTCGAGCAACGGATAGCCCAGCACCACGGCGTCGGGACGGATATCGTCCGGACGCGCCCCGGCAAGCGCCGCAAAGGGACCTGTCTTCCACTGCGTTGCCAGCGAAGCGCAGATCATGCCGCCCGCCGAGAATCCCACGACGCACACGCGCTTGGGATCGACATGCCACTCGTCGGCGTTCGCACGCACCGTGGCGACCATCTTGGCGAGATCGGCCTGCGGGTGCGGAAAACTCACGTCGCCCGTGCCACTCGTCACATAGTTGAGCACAAAGGCCTGGTAGCCGCGGTCCAAAAACGCAAATGCCACCGGATCCTGCTCATGCGGAGCGATGTGCGTAAACCCGCCTCCGCCGCAGATAATCACTGCCGGGCGACGACCATTTGGCTTGTCGGGCAGTGGCTCGGCACCCAAATAGGTAAACGTCGCCGGGTATTCCTCGGTCGGCTCCTCGCCCCACAGCGCATGGCTCTCGATAATCAATTGGTGCTCCCTTCGCGCAATTCGTGCGCACTTTTTTCACTCTCAAGCGTACCCCAGTTGGGCCCACGGCGCAGAAACACTCCCGCAATAAGTTCCCCTTCAACTGATATATCACATAATCGCAGCTCAGCGCTATCGTTTCACAGCGTAAAATAAGGACGCTGACCGTGCCGGGAAACACCTACGAAACGTTTCCGGCTTCATTACACGCGTGCGATATGCGCGCTTGATACGTTGGAGGCAACCATGGGTCTGCTCGATTCGCTCAAGTCCACGTTCACTTCGTCGGGCGAGGCGTCCGTTCCGCCCTCAGCAAGCTTCGCCACCCGCGAAGGCGTCATCTATGCCCCGGTCAACGGCGTGCTCGTCAATCTGGACGAGATCCCCGACGAGACCATCGCCTCGGGTATGCTCGGTCAGGGCTACGGCATCGAGCCCATTACCGACACCATCTATGCGCCCGCCAACGGCCGCATCGGCGCCACCACCGTCACCAACCACTCCATCGGCATGATCACCGAGGACGGCCTGCGCGTGTTCATCCATGTTGGCCTGGGCACCGTGGAAATGAACGGCAAGGGTTTTGCCCGCTTTGTCGAGATGGGCGACACGGTCAAGGCCGGCCAGCCGCTCATCAGCTTCGACCGCGACGCTATTAAGGCCGCCGGTCACGAGGACATCGTGACCGTCATCATCTCCGAGCTCGACCGCCTCAAGAGCATCGACCACGTCGGCGAGTCTGGCACGCTTATCGGCGGCAATCCGCTCGTCAAGCTTGGCGATCCGCTGCTGGTTGCCAAGACCAAGTAGCCAGGCCCCGCGCCACACAGCCAAAAGGCACCTCGTCAAGCGCCCGCGACCATTTGGCCGCGGGCGCTTTTCGTTTGAAAAACCATCCCGCCAATGCCTTATCTGTATAGCCCAAATGAGCCGAGCTGCTAGAATATCGAACTGTATGGATAACTATCATTCAACCGTTATGGGAGGATACGTGAACCGCACCAAAATCGCGCAGCTCTATGCCGATGCCGAGTCGCTCGGCGGCCAGACCGTCACCGTCGCCGGCTGGGTCAAGTCCGTCCGCGACATGAAGAACTTTGGCTTTGTCACGCTCAACGACGGCAGCTGCTTCCGCGACCTGCAAGTCGTCATGAACCGCGAGGCACTCGACAACTACGACGAGATCGCCCATCAAAACGTCTCGGCCGCACTCATTTGCACCGGCACCGTCAAGCTGACCCCCGATGCGCCCCAGCCTTTCGAGCTTTCTGCCACCTCCATTGAGGTCGAGGGCGTCAGCGCCCCGGATTACCCGCTGCAGAAGAAGCGCGCAACCGTCGAGTTCCTGCGCACCCAACAGCACCTGCGCCCGCGCACCAACCTGTTCCGCGCCGTGTTCCGCATCCGTTCTGTCGCGGCTGCCGCCATCCACCGCTTCTTCCAGGAGCAGGGCTTTGTCTACGTCAACACCCCTATCATCACCACGAGTGATTGCGAGGGCGCCGGCGAGATGTTCCGCGTGACCACGCTCGACCCCAAAAATCCGCCCCTCACCGAATCCGGCGAGGTTGACTGGAGCCAGGACTTCTTTGGAAAGCACGCGAGCCTTACCGTATCCGGCCAGCTCAACGCCGAGAACTTCGCCATGGCCTTTGGCGACGTGTACACCTTTGGCCCCACCTTCCGCGCCGAAAACTCCAACACCACGCGCCACGCCGCCGAGTTTTGGATGATCGAGCCCGAGATGGCCTTTGCCGATCTGAACGACTACATGGACAACGCCGAGGCCATGCTCAAGTACGTCCTTAAGGACGTCATGGCAACCTGCCCCGACGAGCTCAATATGCTCAACAAGTTTGTGGACAAGGGTCTGCTCGAGCGCCTGGACCACGTGGCAAACTCCGACTTTGCCCGCGTCACCTATACCGAGGCCGTCGGAATCCTGGAGCAGGCCGTCGCCGCCGGTCACAAGTTTGACTATCCCGTGAGCTGGGGCATCGACCTGCAGACCGAGCACGAGCGCTTCCTGACCGAGGAGCACTTTAAGCGACCGACTTTTGTGACCGACTACCCGGCCGAGATCAAGGCGTTCTACATGCGCATGAACGAGGACGGCAAGACCGTCGCCGCCGCCGACTGTCTGGTGCCGGGCATCGGCGAGATTATCGGCGGCTCCCAGCGCGAGGAGCGCCTGGATCTGCTCGAGGCCCGCATCAAGGACCTAGGCATGAATCCCGAGCAGTACAAGTACTACCTTGACCTGCGCCGCTACGGTTCCTGCAAGCACGCCGGCTACGGTCTGGGCTTCGAGCGCTTGGTCATGTATCTGACCGGTGTGGGCAACATCCGCGACGTCCTGCCGCACCCGCGCACCGTGGGCAACGCCGACTTCTAATCGCCACAGCGCCACCAAACGCGTTCCAGCGCATCACGCCAGCGCCTCTCGGCAAGCCGAGGGGCGCTTTTTTCAACAGCATCCGTCAAGCTTTTGGCAAGTTTTTGGTCAGTTGGGCAGGGCTGTTGAAAACTCGACCCGCCGCTTGCCGACGGCTACCGACCGCCCAGGGCGTCCTGCACCCCTGGGAAAGCCCCGCGTCCTAGGCTCCATACCGTCGCCACCCAAAACGGAAAGGACGTGGGCGCCATGACCGAAACCGCTGTTGAAACTTACGAGACCACGACGAGGGGCGCCGCCTCGATGGCAGCCTATCGCGCCGTTCGTATCTTGCAACTATTAAGCGAAAACACCGGCGAGGACAAGGCCATGCTTTCCGATGAGTTGATCCGGCGCCTCGCCCATCCCGACGACCCCGCCCGCATGCCCATCTCGGCGGCGCGGGGCAGCATCTACACCGCCATCTCCGCACTTCGCCATGCCGGATACGAAATTGAGTACAAGCGCGGCGTGGGTTATCGGCTCTTGACCCGTCCGCTCACCGACGAAGAGATCATCCGGCTCCACGGCATGGTCATGCGCAACCGCTCTACACCCATCGCCATTCGAAAAAGCATGGCGCAGCACCTGGTTGCCATGGCGAGTGCCGACGTTCGCGGCTACCTCGATGCGCCCGAGCCTGCTCCAAGCGCAGACGGCAAATCCACCAAGGCCACACGCACGCCCGTCAAGCGCATCGATGCCTGCGAGCTCATCGAGCAGGCCATCGACCACGGAACCACGGTGAGTTTTGATATTTCGAGTGTCACGGCACGCGGAGAGGTCGAAGTGGCGCGGATGACACTCCGGCCCTTTGCCATCAAGCAACGAGACGGCATCTCGTATTTGCTGGGAACGGTCTATGACGCGCGAGGCGCCGATGACACGTTGCGTACCGTAGAGATCGGCCGCATGAGAAACGTCACCACACGTCTCCTCGACGGCAAGAAGCTCTTCGCCGCCCTGGACGAGGACGACGCCTCCTCCGCCGCATAAGACCCTCCGCCGCCCATTCGACTACCCGTACCGCCCATCCGATTCTGTATTAAAAAACCCGCCAGGCTGTTGTAAAAATGGACATCAGCGCTACTATAGTCCCACTTGCACTCTGTCCCAGTGCAGTGTTTCCAGCCATTTTTATACTGGGGGTAATGATATGAAGGACATCACCATCAGCCGCAGGAGCCTTCTGGTCTCCGCCGGCCTGCTCGCGCTCGCCCCGCTCGCCGGATGCGGCGGCAACTCTGGTTCCGGCTCTGCTGCCGCCGGTTCAGACTACACCATCGGCGTTCTGCAGCTCACCGAGCACTCCGCACTCGATGCCGCCAACGACGGCTTTGTCAAGGCCATCAAGGAGAGCGGCCTTAAGGTCAAGATCGACCAGAAGAACGCCCAGAACGACCAGTCCACGTGTAAGTCCATTGCCGACAAGTTTGTGGGCGACAACGTCAGCCTGATTTATGCCATCGCCACGCCCGCCGCGCAGGCTGCCGCCGGCGCCACGGCCGATATCCCCATCGTGGGCTGTGCCATCACCGACTACGCCGCCTCCGGCCTGGTCCAGGACAACGACAAGCCCGGGACCAACGTCACGGGCGCTTCCGACCTCACCCCGGTCGCCGAGCAACTCGAGATGATGCAGAAGGTCCTGCCCGACGTTAAAAAGGTCGGCCTGCTCTACTGCACCGCCGAGTCCAACTCCGACGTCCAGATCAAGGCCGCCAAGAAGGAGCTCGACAAGCTGGGCCTCGAGTACACCGACTTCACCGTCTCGAGCTCCAACGAGATTCAGTCCGTCGTCGAGTCTGCCGTGGGCAAGGTCGACGCGCTGTACTCCCCCACTGACAACACCATCGCCGCGGGCGCTTCGCAGGTCGGCCAGATCTGCAAGGAGAATAAGCTCCCCTTCGTGACCGGCGAGGAGGGTATGTGCATGGCCGGCGGCCTGTTCACCCTCTCCATCAACTATAAGGACCTGGGCTACACCGCGGGCGAGATGGCCGTTAAGATCCTGAAGGGCGAGGCCAAGCCCGAGGATATGCCGATCAAGCACCTCTCGAGCAAGGACCTGGTCGTCTTCAAGAACGACGAGATGGCCGAGGCCCTAGGCATCGACCTTTCCGCTCTGGACGAGTAGCGCCATGCGCGGGAACGCGTCTAGGGCCCGCACGCGCGTCACAGCCGCGTTATTCAATATCTGAGTCCTTGGGGCGAACGCTAAAGACCGGCGTTCGCCCTGCTTGTTTCGGATGAGACAAAACATCCGTCCGCCGCTCTTTTATGCATTGGTACCGCTATTATGGAAAATCACGTGTCCACCCTATCCTAGGAGGTATGAAGCATGCTCATTGCATTGCAGGGCGCCGTTTCGCAGGGCGTCCTCTGGGGCATCATGGTGCTTGGCGTGTTTATCACGTTCCGTCTGCTCGACATCCCCGATATGACCTGCGACGGCAGCTTTGCCCTCGGCGGCTGTGTCTGCGCCGTGCTCATCGTCAACAATAACGTTGACCCCTTGCTCGCCGTGCTGGCCGGCATGTGCGCCGGCGCCATCGCGGGCGCCGTCACGGGCATCTTGACCACCGTCTTTGAGATTCCCGCAATCCTCGCCGGAATCCTCACCCAGATCAGCCTGTGGTCCATCAACCTACGCATCATGGGCAAGTCCAATACGCCCATCCTTGCCAAAGGCACCATCTTCTCGTCTGTCAGCAACATGACGGGCCTGCCGCAGTCCACTGTTGCCATTATCCTAGGCATCGTGCTGGCCGTGGCCATCGTCGCCATCCTGTACTGGTTCTTTGGCACCGAGATCGGCTCGGCACTGCGTGCCACCGGCAACAACGAGTACATGATCCGCGCCCTGGGCGTTAACACCAACACCACCAAAATGATCGCCCTCGTGCTCTCCAACGCCCTCATTGGCCTTTCGGGTGCGCTCATCTGCCAGAGCCAGAAGTATGCCGACATTGGCATGGGCACCGGCGCCATCGTTATCGGTCTTGCCGCCATCGTCATCGGCGAGGTGCTCGGCCGCCTGCTGCCCGGCGGTCTCACGCAGTTCTCCGTCCGTCTGGCCTCCGCCGTCTTTGGCTCCGTGGTGTACTTCCTCATCCGCGCCATCGTGCTGCAGCTGGGCATGGACGCCAACGACATGAAACTGCTCTCTGCTGTGATTGTCGCCGTGGCCCTGTGCGTGCCCGTGGTTTGGGAGCGCTATAAGCTCCGCAGCTCCTACACGAAGGGAGATGAGGCAGATGCTTAAGCTCTCGCACGTCAAGAAGACCTTTAACAAGGGCACCGTCACCGAGAAGCGCGCGCTCACCGGCGTCGACCTTACCCTCAACGACGGCGACTTTGTAACTGTGATCGGCGGCAACGGCGCCGGCAAATCCACGCTGCTCAACATGATTGCCGGCGTATATCCGCTCGATTCGGGCGTTATCGAGCTCGACGGCACCGACATCTCGCGCCTGAGCGAGTCGCAGCGCGCCAAGTACCTGGGCCGCGTGTTCCAGGATCCCATGCGCGGCACCGCAGCCGACATGCAGATTGCCGAGAACTTGGCCCTCGCCAAGCGTCGCGGCCAGCGTCGCGGCCTTTCGTGGGGCGTCACCAAGGCCGAGAAGGACGAGTACGTTGAGTTGCTCAAGCGCCTGGACCTTGGCCTGGACACGCGCCTCAACGCCAAGGTCGGCCTGCTTTCGGGTGGCCAGCGCCAGGCACTCACGCTGCTCATGGCCACGCTCACCAAGCCGCGCTTGCTGCTGCTCGACGAGCACACCGCGGCACTCGACCCCAAGACCGCCTCTAAGGTGCTCAATCTGACCGAGGAGATTGTCGACGAAAACCATCTGACCACGCTCATGGTTACGCACAACATGAATGACGCTATCCGTCTGGGCAACCGTCTGATCATGATGCACGAGGGCCATGTGATCTACGACGTGGCCGGCGACGAGAAGAAGTCGCTCACCGTAGCCGACCTGCTGCAGAAGTTCGAGGAGGTCTCGGGCGGCGAGCTCGCCAACGACCGCATGCTGCTGAGCTAAACCTACCAAAAAGGGACAGGTTTATTTTGGCAGGTTTTATCTGCGCAAACGTCAAAACCGCCGCAAAGGGACAGACGCCCTTGCGGCGGTTTTCGCATATGATGTCGATAATCCGATATTCAACCAGACTTTCTGGCTAAGGACTAAGGAAACTGCCATGAAAAGACTCCCCCGCCTTGCGTTAGCCGCCGCGTTGTTTGCCGGCTCGCTCGCAGGCATCCCAAGCCTCGCTTTCGCGGGGAACCTGCCCGCCGCTATTGACGGCTCCGTGGCCGTCATGCACACCAACGATATCCACGGCAGCTACAAGTACAGCTACAACGCAAGCAAGGGCAGCGGCGCTGTGGGCTTTGACGGACTGGCGGTTCTCTATAGCGCCCAAAGCAGCGCCCCCGATCTTTTGCTCGATGCGGGCGATACCTTCCACGGGCAGTCCTTTGCCACCATGAGCGAGGGCAAGAGCATCGCCGAGCTCATGGACACCTTCTATGCAGACGGCTACGACGCGACCACGCCGGGCAACCACGACTGGAGCTACGGCGCGGACAAGCTCCGCACCATGACCGGCTACAGCCCCACCGGCACGCCCTTCGCCATGCTCTGCGCGAACGCGAAGGCTACGAGCGCATTTCTTCGCGTAGCCGCTGCAAGGCAAGCTGGATATGCCGCCCCGCTGTGCTG
>CABMPS010000004.1 GCA_902388545.1 uncultured Collinsella sp. | reverse complement strand
AGCACGCCTACCTCGAACGGGGTTCCCGTCTTGTCGTAGGTCGAACGCACGATGCGCATCGCCGCCTTACCGGTGTTCTGTCCCAAAAGACGCGCCTCATGCTTGTCGAGGTTGACCGTCTCGTAGACGGCATCGACGCTTGCGGGCAGGATGCCGGTCTTTTCCGCGATGTAGGCGTAGAGCGAGCCATCCACGTCTTTGCGCGTGAGCTCGGGGCAAAGTGACACGGGGATATAGACGTAGTTGAGCTCCATGGGTTTGTCGTTGGCGAGACGCAGGCGGCGAATCTCCCAGACGGGTGTCCCTTCGGGCACTTTGAGCCCGGAGGCGATGCCGCGGACGGCCGGTATGCTTGAAAAGGCGAGAATCTGCGAGCTCGGAACCCGTCCCGCTTCGCGCATCCGCGCGCTGAAATTCAGGGCCAGGTCGATGCCGGGTGCTGAAGTTTGGGGCTTGATGAACGTGCCCTGGCCGCGCTTGCGCACCACGCGCCCCTCGATGACGAGATCTTGGAAGCAACGGCGCACGGTCGCGCGCGATAACTCCAGCCGCTCACAGATTTCGAGCTCGCGTGGCAGCGGCGTCTTGGTGTCGAACGCCTGGCTGGCGATAAGCAGAGCGATTCGATGTTTAAGCTGGACATAGAGCGGCGTATCACCGCTGCGGTCGAAGGGTTCGGAGGCGAGAAACGAGATCATATCCATGGGGTACCTCCATGTCGTGGGCGTACGTGACATGGTCTGACACTGCGGGGCAAACCGGAGATGCCAGGCCCGATTCTTGCTGGTATGTGTGGTGCATAAGGAACATAAAACATTTATCAGGCAATCTACCTGCTATTTTAAAAATAATTAGAAGAAAAAATAATTTAGGCACAAAAATAGTTGCTACCGTTAACCGATGAATAGTTGCCGTTCGCGACTATTTTCTTGTACCGAACATGCCCCGGCGCAACAATAATCTCAGCAAAAAGCAAAGCCGTGCGACACACGGCAGGTCGAGAGGAGACCGCATGCGGTATCTGGTAATGGTCAGTCACGGAACGCTCGCTCCCGGACTGCACAGTGTCCTCAAGATGCTCGGCAATGACGCCCCGAACATCTTGTCGACGAGTCTCGTGGACGGCATGGGCGCTGACGAGTATGTCGAGAACGTCAAGGCGATGCTCGCTCCCGTTACCGCCGATGACGAGGTTGTCCTGCTTGGTGACATCCTGGGCGGATCGCCGCTCACCAATGCCATGAACACGCTGGCCGAGAAGGGTTTGCTCGCCCACACCATTGCCTTCGGCGGTATGAATCTGCCCATGGCTATGACCGCCATGATGGGGCTTGCCACCATGGACCTGGATTCCCTCAAGCAGATGATGCTGCAGGAGGGCAAGAACGGTATGTCCGAGCTCGTTGTCCCGACCGATGACGCCGACGACGAGGACGACGACATCTAGGCAGCGCATCCGCCCAAATTTTCGTGATGGAGCGGGGGTTAAGAGGAAAGACCCCCGGTGATAAAGAAAGGGAGAACGCATGATTTCGTTCATCCGTATTGATGACCGTATGATCCATGGACAGACCGTTACCCGTTGGGCCCTCGAGTATCCCTGCGACGGTCTTATCGCCGTCAACGACGCTGCAGCGTCCAACCCCGTGCTCAAGGAGGCCTACAAGAGTGCCTCGGGCAAGAAGACGTTCGTGTGGACCAAGGAGCACTTCAAGGAGGTCTCCGAGAAGGTTCTCAAGTCCGACACCAAGTACTTCCTGATCACCAAGAACCCGCTCGACATGAAGGAACTTCTCGTCGATTTTGGCTTTAAGCCCGGCATGGACCGCATCATCGTCGGTCCCTGCAACGATCGTCCCGGCACCACCAAGCTTGGCAACAACCAGTCGATCACGCAGGAAGAGGCCCAGGCGCTCGAGGATCTCACCAACGCCGGTTACACGGTCGAGTTCGCCCTTATCAAGGAGAAGTCCATCGGTGAGTGGCCCAAGTTCCGCGGTCAGTTTGGCTTCTAGTTAGGTGCCAGCCGCATTTTGGTATCTACAGCCCTTGGTGAAAGGGGCTGAGGAATAAAGAAAGGGGAAAGCATGGCAATCAATGCATTCCAAGCCGCGCTGTTCGGCCTGTTCGCCTGCCTGGCATCACTGCCTGGCATGGGCGGCACGACGATCGGCAACTACACTCTGGGTCGTCCTCTGGTCGCCGGCCTCATCGTCGGCATCATCATGGGCGATATGCAGACGGGTATCCTCGTCGGCGCTGCCATCCAGGTTGTCTACATCGCTCTCGTGACCCCCGGCGGAACCGTCTCCGCCGACGTCCGCGCCGTGTCCTATATCGGCATCCCGCTGGCGATCCTCGCCATCAAGAACTCGGGTATCGATCCCGCCTCCGCTGAGGCTGCCGGCATGGCCGCATCCCTCGGTGCCGCCGTCGGCACGCTCGGCACTGTGCTCTTCTATGGCACCGCCACCATCAACCTGGTGTGGCAGGGCATGGGCTGGAAGTGGCTCGAGAAGGGCGATCTCCACAAGCTCTACCTGGTCAACAACGTTCTGCCTTGGATCGGTCACATCGTCTGCTCGTTCCTCCCGACGTTCATCATCACCATGGGCGGCACCGCCATGGTCGACCTCATGAAGACCTACATGCCCATGGACGGCATCGCGATGAAGACGCTGTTTACCGTCGGCTCGCTGCTGCCTACCGTCGGTATCGCCATCCTGCTCAAGCAGGTCATCTCTAAGCCCACGGACTTCCTGACGTTCTTCTTCGGCTTCACCCTGTCCGCTGTTATGGGCTGCAACCTGATCGCCGCTGCCGGCATCGGCTGCTTCTTCGCCCTGATCAACTATGAGATCGCTTCGCTCAAGATCGACCTCGCAAACGCTCCCAAGGCAGCTATCGCCTCGGGCTCAGATGATGAGGAAGAGGAGGACATCTAATGGCAGAGAAGAAAAAGCTCTCTAAGAAAACGCTTGCCAAGTCGTTCCGTAACTGGTCCTATGGCAACCTGACCTGCTTCTCGCAGGAGCACATGCAGACCTTCGGTTACCTGTGCGCCATGCTTCCGATTGTCGAGGAGCTCTACGACACGCCCGAGGAGCAGAAGCAGGCCCTCCAGACCTACTCCGCGTTCTTCAACACCGAGCCGCAGATCGGCACCATGATTGTCGGCGTCACCGCCGGCCTCGAGGAGGCTCGCGCAAACGGCGAGGCCATCGACGACGACGCCATCAACGGCATCCGCGCCGGCCTCATGGGCCCGCTCGCCGGCCTTGGCGACTCGCTGATCGTCGGTACCCTGATCCCGATCCTGCTCGGTATTGCCCTCGGTCTCTCGACCGGCGGCTCCCCGCTCGGCGCCATCTTCTATATTGTCGTGTGGAACCTGCTCATGTTCCTTGGCATGCGCTTTGCCTACAACCAGGGCTATGAGCTCGGCGGCAAGGCGGTCGAGGCCCTCGTCGGCCCCAAGGCCAAGGCTCTGCGTGATTCCATCGTGATGGTCGGTACCATGGTCATCGGTGCAGTCGGTGCTACCTGGGTCTCCATCACCTGCAGCCCCAACCTGGTGCTGCCCGGTGGCGGTAAGTTCCAGGACACGCTCGATGGCATCTATCCGCACCTGCTGCCGATGATCTTCATCATCTTCTGCTGGTACATGATGACCAAGAAGAAGGTCAACCCCATCGTTATGATGCTGATCCTCGTTGTGATCGCATTTGTGGGCGTTCTCATTGGCTTCTTCGACCCGGCACTGAGCTACTAGTCATCATCCCCTGGCCCCCTGTAAGGCCGTGCGGCCTCAACCGCACGGCCTTCTGATTTTGCGCCGCCCTTCAAGGGCAATATGGCCAGCGACCTCCATCGCCTACACGCCACCCGCTATATTGCTCTTGAAAGATGACGTATTCGACAAACGATGCACTTGCGCATGATGCACACTTTGCACGAGGAGGACCATATGCACGAGAAACATGGACACGACCTTTCGCGCGACGACTTGATTCGCGAGGCAAAGATGCAGACCGATGCTATTCAGCGGCTCAATGTTTGGCTGCGCCTGGGCTATTCGCTCGTGGCGATTGGCTTTTTGATGGGGATGTGGGGTATGCAGGGCGGCCCCGGCTGGGGTGTCCCCGTGGGCATCGTGTGCCTGGTGGTGGGCACTCCGCTTTCGATCGTGCTTAAGGTCGGCACGACCAACGCCAAAAAGAATGTCGAGCGCATGCTCGAGGCCGCTGGTGTCGACGTTGAGGAGCTTATGCGACGCAAGAAGGACGAGCAATAGACTTCCGCGTTGGGGTATCATAAATAATTGTTGCGAATGTTAACTAATGTACGGCAAATGACGGTTTTATGGCCCTTCTAGAGTTGCAAAGGACAATATCCCCAGTGGATTACGATGACGTCGCTCGAAAACTGATTGTGTACTCACGTTCCCTTGCCAAGGGATCCTTGAGTGCTGCCGGCGGCGCCAGTGTGGGCGAGGCACCGGTTTTACAGTATCTATCGGGTATTGACGGTGATGTCATTCCCTCCGAGATTGCCAAGAAGCTGAAATTCTCCCGTGCGCGCATGTCGCATATCTTGGATTCACTCGAGAGTAAGGGTTACGTTCAGCGCAGGACTGATCCAAACGATCGTCGGCGTGTGCTGGTGAGCATTACCGAGGAAGGCCGTGATTTCGCGGCGAAAAAAAATGCCGAGAGTGTGGCATCGCTCTCGAAACAACTCTCAGCGCTCGGCGAGCACGATGCCCAGGAGCTCGTGCGCATCCTGAATAAAGCTTACAGCCTTACCTATGATGCCGACGACTACCTGGACAATCTATAAGGATAAAGACAGACATTTAGGTGCATCTTGAAATGCACCCGGGACAGTTGTGCCCACCATCCTCCGTCAACCTCTCATTCCAAACCAAATCAGCCAACGTACGTCATAGCAATCTCCGGTAGGTCGCAGGGCGGCGGTCGAGCTTTTCTCTCGGGAAACTTCGCGAAGCCCAGTTCCCGAGGGAAAGGTATGGTCTGTGTAATACCAGATAAACAGTACATTTTTGCTAGATTGGTATTTGACTGAAGAACCAATTGGTATGGCTTATTAAGCCCACCTTGCCGCTGACGCTCATTTTACTGCCGCTGGTGGACTTCCGAACTTGGTTGCGCAAGTGCTCCCATATATTGATATGACCTAGTAGGTGGCTATCTGGTTACTACCAGTTGGCCCCTTGGTAACGGGTGGCCCCATTGTGCGGAATGTACCGAACATCCCCGTTTGATACGTTTTCCCATGCTGCCGGGGGGGGGCGTCCTCGGCACCTCAGCATCTCGGAAGAAAGGAGACCAGGTGCGCAGGAATTCCATTTTTACGAAACGGTGGGTGAAGGGAAGCGCGGTCCTCGTTGCCACTGCAGCGACGCTCGTGTTTGCCAATCCCCAGCAGGCGATTGCCACGCCACTCAAGGGCGTCGACTCAGCGACCGTGTCCCAGTCTGCCTCGAATGTCGTCGACATCGATTTCGCTGACGGCATCAAGGGCCGTATTACGTTCCTCGAGGACGGTATTTTCCGTTATAACGTCGACCCCAAGGGTGAGTTTTCCGATTACGCCACACCGCGCAGTAAGTCCCACACGGCTAAAATCCAGGCTCAGCCCGATACCTCGGACACCTACAGCAAGCCGAGTGCGACGGTTGCCGACAAGGGCGACACTATCGAGATCACCGGCGGAAAGGCGACCGTGATCCTGGACAAGGCGACTGGCAAGATGAGTATCAAGTCAGGCGACCGTGTCGTGGTTTCCGAGTCCGCGTCCCTCGACCTTGATAAGAAGGGTACCGTCCAGACGCTCGCCAAGGAGAAGTCCGAGAACTTCTTTGGCGGCGGCACCCAGAACGGACGCTTCCTGCACACCAACCAGACCATCGCCATCTCCAACACGAACAACTGGACCGATGGCGGCGTTGCCTCGCCCAACCCGTTTTATTGGACGAGTGACGGCTACGGCGTACTCCGAAACACGTTTGCAGAGGGTTCCTACGACTTCGGTTCCACGGACTCATCGACGGTCACGACTTTGCACAGCGAGAATGAGTTTGATGCCTACTACTTCGTGGCGACCAACGAGGGCGCTTCGAACGTGGCAACCGAGATGCTGCAGGACTACTACAAGGTGACCGGTAACCCGGTACTGCTGCCCGAGTACGGGTTCTACCTTGGTCATCTTAATGCCTATAACCGTGATGGCTGGTCAACGACCTCGGGTCAAAAGAAGTGGGAGACCAAGGGCAGCAAGTCCTCGAGCGAGAAGGGCGACGTTAAGTACGAGTCTGGCATGTCGACGGGCTACAAGCTCGACGGCACACTTGCGGCCGAGACGCTCAACGGTGAGGGCCCTTCGGTTGATACCGAGAACATGAAAGCGACCGATTTCGACCGCCAGTTCTCTGCTCGGCAGGTTATCGATGACTACGAGGACAACGACATGCCGCTCGGTTGGTTCCTGCCGAACGACGGCTACGGCGCCGGCTATGGCCAGAACGGTTACTACAAGACCGGCGGCGTCAACTCCGATGGAACGAGCTCGGCTGACCGTCTTAACGCTGTGCGTGCCAATGTCGACAACCTTAAGAAGTTCACCGAGTATGCCAACTCCAAGGGTGTGAGCACGGGCTTGTGGACCCAGTCCAACCTTGAGCCCGACAGCAACTCCGAGACCCCGTGGCACCTGCTTCGCGACTTCGACGCCGAGGTCAAGACGGGAGGCATCTCTACCCTTAAGACCGACGTCGCCTGGGTTGGATCTGGCTACTCCTTTGGTCTTAATGGCATCAAGACAGCTTATGACACGGTGACGACCGGCGCCAACAAGCGCCCCAACATCATCACGCTCGATGGTTGGGCCGGCACGCAGCGCTTTGGTGGCATTTGGACCGGCGACCAGTATGGCGGTAACTGGGAGTACATTCGCTTCCATATCCCCACGTATATCGGTCAGAGTCTTTCGGGCAACCCCAACATCGGCTCCGACATGGATGGCATCTTTGGCGGCGACCCCATCATCTCTGCGCGTGACTACCAGTGGAAGACGTTCACGCCCTCTATGCTCGACATGGACGGTTGGGGCACCTACCGCAAATCGCCCATGACGCACGGCGATCCCTACACAGGCATCTCGCGCTTCTACCTCAAGCTCAAGGCGCAGCTCATGCCCTATATCTACACGAGCGCGGCCTCGGCGGCCAACATCGACACGGGTAACGGCGATGCCGGCCTGCCCATGATCCGCGCCATGCTGCTTTCCGACAACTCCGAGTACGCCGCAAGCACTTCGACGCAGTACCAGTATATGTTCGGTGAGAACTTCCTAGTGGCACCGGTGTATCAGGATACCCAGGCAGATGAGGACGGCAACGACATTCGCAATGGGATTTACCTCCCCAACTACGGCACCGACGAGAATCCCACCATCTGGATCGACTACTTCTCGGGTAAGCAGTATCGCGGCGGCCAGGTTCTCAACAACTACGAGGCTCCGCTTTGGAAGCTGCCGCTGTTTGTGAAGGCCAACGCTATCGTGCCGATGTACGCCGAGAACAACAACCCCGAGGCCGTGAGCGACACCAACACCAAGGGTACCGACCGCAGCCAGCGTATCGTCGAGTTCTTCGCCACCGAGGGCGACGGCACCTTTACGCAGTACGAGGACGACGGCTCCTCCATCGAGAACAACACGACTGAGGACGATTCCTACGGTACGATCGACAATATCTCCTACGGTGATCATGTGAGCACCGTCTACAGCTCCAAGGCCGCAGGCGGCACCGCGACCTTTACCGCCGAGGCCTCGCAGGGTGGCTACAACGGCTACGACTCCAGCCGCACCACGACCTTCGTGGCCAATGTGTCCGCCGAGCCCACGAGCGTTGTCGCCAAGAACGGCGGATCCGCACTCAACGTGGTTGAGGTCGACTCGCAGGAGACCTTTGACGCCGCGACCCCCGAGGCCGGCCAGGCGGTCTACTTCTACAGCGAGACCCCCAACCTCAACCACTACGGCAGCGATGCGGACGGCACCGAGGCCGAGCAGGGCGAGAGCTTCAACAACACCAAGATCACCACGAACCCCAAGGTCTACGTCAAGTTCGCGAAGACCGATGTTGCTGCAGCGGCGCAGACGCTTGAGCTGGGCGGTTTCGTGAACGCCGACGCCACGCTCACAGCCGATCGCCTCAATGAGAACCTCTCCGCACCCACGAACCTTGCTGCCCCCGAGGACGTCACGACCCCAACGAGCATCAAGCTCACCTGGGGAAAGGTCGATGGTGCTACCTCCTACGACCTTAAGGTCGACGGCAC
Organism: uncultured Collinsella sp.; assembly: GCA_902388545.1. GTDB lineage: Bacteria > Actinomycetota > Coriobacteriia > Coriobacteriales > Coriobacteriaceae > Collinsella. Next base: position 19,094 of record CABMPS010000004.1, on the reverse strand, counting down.
TGTGTTTGCCGTGGGTGATACGGCCGAGTTCACGCACACCGACCTCGCCTACAATAGCAAGCACACCTACCAGATTCGTTCGCGCAACGCCGAAGGTTACTCCGCCTGGAGCGATGTGCTCGAGGCGAACTCCGCACTCGATCCGTGGCGGAACGTCCCCGACGCCGAGGAAATCACCTGGGAGGGCTCACTTTACGGCAGCCATAAGGCCGAGCTCGCCTTCGACCATGAGTTCCAGTCGGGCGACGGCGGTTTCCACTCCGGTGGCAACGATCTGGGCAAGGCGCTTACCGTTGACTATGGACGCGCTTACAAGCTCGATAAGCTCGAGTACTATCCGCGCGATGACGCCGGCAACGGCACTGTGACCAAGATGCGTGTTGAGACGAGTCTCGATGGCGTCCACTGGACGAGCCAGGAGGTCGATTGGGCACGTTCCGCTGATTGTAAGACGGTAGCGTTTGGCGGCACCGTGGCCGCCCGTTACGTGCGCATGACACCGCTCGCCTCGGTCGGCAATTTCTTCTCCGCGTCCGAGATTGCCATCTACAAGACCGACGGCACGGATGGCTTCGCCGTGGGCTCCAACCTCAACAAGGCCACGATCTCCGACGGAGACTACTCCAACATGAAGAACTATCTGGGCCTCGAGAATCGCGAGCCCGATACCCCGACGTTCGGTTCGCAGATCCGCGACCACTTCGCCGACCTCAACGATAACGGCGTTTACGACGTCTACGATTACTCGTTCACCATGGCGGGTCTTGACGGCGGCACTAAACAAAAGGGCAAGGTCGCAGGTTCGCTCGCGGTGATTCCGAGCAAGACCGAGGTCGAGGCCGGTGATGAGATCACCGTTGATGTCTATGCGGCCGACGCCAAGAACGTCAACGCCCTGGGCGCTCTCGTCAACTTCAAGAGCGACCAGTTCGAGTTTGTGTCCGAGAGCATCGCGCAGGACGGCTCGACTGCCGGCATGGAGAACCTGTCTCGCGAGAAGGTCCAGTTCGCGGACAGAACGCAGACTATCAATCTCGCCTTTGCCAACCGCGGCGATGGCAAGCTCTACAACGGTACCGGCGCGGTGGCGAGTTTCAAGCTCAAGGCCAAGACCGCCGGCAAGGTCGAACTGCCCTCGACATCTTGGCTCATCGGTCCGGCATGCGACGCACTTGAGTTTGCGAGCGACGGCACGGTGACGATGCCGGATGTTCCTCAGCCAACGGTCGCCGAGTACGGTCAGGATGCCTTCAACATCACGATGACCAACGATGAGCTCACGACCGACGACGGGACCAACGTCGAGAAACTTATCCAGCAGAAGAGCTATAACGCGCTGTTCGATAATAACGAGGGCGACAACGGCTTTGAGTTCCTATGGAACTGGAGCGGCAACTGGGACAGCGAGGGTAAGCTTCCGAGTTACGTGAAGCTTCCCACCACGATGACATTCGCATTTAAGACGCCGTCGAAACTCGATAGTGTCGAGGTCGTTAACCGCAACGGTGGCAACGGAACCGTGCAGAAGATCAAGGCTGTCGTGACGTTCGAGGATGGCTCGACCCAAGAGTTCGCGGGCGGGGAGTACGATTCCTTCCGGGCTCGCTACGCCTTTGGCCTCTCTGCCGAGAACAAGGGCAAGAAGGCGACCAAGGTCGAGGTCACGCCGCTTGAGGCATCGGGTGACCAGATGCTCACACTGCGTGAGGTCAACTTCAACTACACGCAGGGTGTCGAGGCCATCGAGGGTGTCGAGCTAGGCAAGAACCAGACCGAGTTCTTTGAAGGCGACGTTACGCTCGTCGACGCCAAGGCCACGCCTGAGAGCGCCGGCTACCCCTATGTGACGGTCGAGAGCTCCGACCCCTCTGTGGTAAGCGTCTCCGCTGTTCAGGCTGGCGATAGCGTGAGCTACTACCTGCGTGCCAACAAGGCCGGCAAGGCAAAGATCACGGTGGCGTCGGTACTCGACCCCTCCAAGACCGCATCCTATGAGGTCGAGGTCAAGGCTGGTGTCGATACCTCTGCGCTCGTGGCAGCGCTTTCCAAGGCCGCGGGCTACAGCGAGTCCGTCTACACTAAGGATTCCTATGCAGCTCTCACCACTGCGGTCGAGGCGGCTCAGAAGCTCCTCGACGGCGGCCAAGGCAGCTATAGCAAGAAGGATGTCGCAGACGCCACAGCCAAGATCGAGAAGGCAATCGACGGCCTCAAGATGCGCCCTGTCGATGAGAAGATTCTCATCAACACGCCCGAGAACCGCAAGAACGTCAAGGTGGCCGGCTTCTCGAGTGAGGCCGACTACGAGGGCAGCAACGCCGTCAACGCTCTCGACGGCGACGAGCGGACGCTCTGGCACAGCGACTGGGCCCATGGGACCGGTATGCCCCAGTATCTGAGTGTCGACCTGGGCCGCGACTACGATCTCACCGACGTTACGTTCCTGCCGCGCCAGGACGGCGGCACTAACGGTGATATCTTCGAGGCCGAGATACTGGTCTCCGACACTGCCGACGGCTATGAGATGGGCACCGCCGCGTCGATGGGTACGTTTGCCTTCGACAACGACGGCCGCGTGCTCACCGACCGTGGCGACTGGAAACAGATGAGCTTTGGCGCCGCGCGCGGTCGCTACGTGACCGTCAAGGTGATTCACGCCGGCGGTGGCAACGTCGATGCCTACTGCAGCATGGCGGAGCTCAAGTTCTACGGTACGGCCGTCCCCGATCCGGTGGCGAAGGATGATCTCGCTGCCGCGATCGAAAAGGTTGATGCCGAGGTTGCTGCCGGCGACCTCAAGGCCGGTGACTACACCGAGGCCTCCTGGACGGCCCTCGAGAACGCCCTGGCGAGCGCCCGCGCCATCTTGAGCGACGAGAACGCCACGCAGGACGAGGTCGACCAGGCGCTCAGAGCGCTCGAGAGCGCCCGCGGCGCGCTCGAGAAGACCCCGGTGGCCCCGGTCGAGAATCCGACTAAGAAGCAGCTCAAGGCCCTGGTCAAGCAGGCGAAGGAGACTGACACCAGGGGCAAGACGGCCGAGTCTGTCAAGGCCCTGACGGATGCCATTACCTACGCCGAGGACGTCTTGGGTGATGAGAATGCTTCCGACACCCGGATCCAGGCGGCCTATGGCCAGCTCAAACTGGCCATTGAGAGCCTCAAGGATGCCGATTCCGGCAACCAGGGCGGCTCGGGCAACCAGGGTTCCGGCAATGGCTCGAACGGCGGCAACCAGGCGGGCAGGCCCGCAGGCGACAAGGCCCAGGGCAGCAAGAAGAACGGTTCGGCGATTCCCAATACCGGAGACCAGACGGCGGCGACCGTCGCGACCGTCGGTGGTCTTGGCGCCATCATCGCCGCGATCGGCGCTTTCTTCCATCGTCGCAGCAAGGCTAAGTAGCCCCAGCAACAGCTAAGCAATCGTGCCCGCCGTCCCACCCAAGGACGGTGGGCACGCTTTTTGAATGTAGGCGGAAAGCTCCGACCCTTCGGCCTTAATCTCGCAAAGCGTTCCGTCTCCCGCCGAACACATCAGCATCGGCGGCTATACTTGAATTATTTGCAGTTAAGGGTCGCGGATTCGCTGCGTCACCGCTCTCAACAGGAGGTCTATGTTTATGGCAGATCAAAAGCCGGTTGTCGGGATCATCATGGGTTCCAAGTCCGATCTGGGCGTTATGGAAGGCTGCACCGCCGAGCTCGAGGCACTGGGTGTGCCCTATGAGCTCGTCATTGCGAGCGCGCACCGCACGCCGGCGAAGGTTCACGAGTGGGCTTCGACTGCCGCCGATCGCGGTATCAAAGTGATTATCGCCGCCGCCGGCAAGGCCGCTCACTTGGGTGGTGTCGTGGCTGCCTTTACGCCGCTGCCGGTTATCGGCGTGCCTATGAAGACGAGTGACCTGGGCGGCATGGATTCGCTGCTGTCGATGGTGCAGATGCCTTCGGGCGTGCCCGTGGCCTGCGTTGCCATCAACGGCGCCAAGAACGCCGCCATCTATGCCACACAGATTCTGGGTGCTTGCGACCCCGAGTACCGCAAGGTTATCGAGAAGATGAAGCAGGAGATGGCTGACGCCTAAGCGTTCCGCCGTTTCACCGCAGTATAAGGAGAGCCATGTCCGATTATCAGGGAAAACGATTCAAGGCTTCTCAGATTCCCGATCCGTCGAAGCCGGGTGCCGCCCGTGCGGCACAGCAGGGTCGGACATCCTCTCCTCAGCAGCCGCGCGCGCCGCGCCCCGTGACACCGGCGACGCATCGTCGACAGGACGCGCCGGCCGCATATCGTCCTTCGTCTTATAGCTCCGCTAAGAAGCCGCCCCGGTCTTCATCGCATGCCGCGCCGTCGGATTGCACCGAGCCGCCGCGCAAAAAGCGCCGCTCCATTATTCCCATTCTGCTCATCATCATCGGTATCGGTCTGATTGTCGCCGCCGCCGCTATTTTTATTAATGCCCAGATTGGCTATAAGCAGGCGAGCGATTCGTATCAGAAAATCGAGAAGCAATATGTAAGCGATAAGGACGCCAGCGGCGTGCCGATTATCGACTTTGATGCGCTTGCTCAGACGAACCCCGAGATTGTGGGTTGGATTTACGTGCCGGGAACCAACATCAACTATCCCGTGGTGCAGACCAACAACAACTCCAAATACCTCAACACGCTGTTCGACGGAACGGCTAACGCGTCCGGTGCCATTTTCCTGGATAGCGATGACACCGCGCCGGGAATGGTCGACCAGCAGACCACGATCTACGGCCACCATATGAACGACGGATCGATGTTCAACGTGATTTCGGACACCACTGATCAGGCGACGTTCGATAGCATCGAGTTTGTGTACTACATCACGCGCGATGCGACGTATAAGCTGCGTCCGCTGGCGACCAAGGTGGTCGAGGACACGTATGCCAAGGCGCGCACGCCCAACTTTGAGGGCGATGACGGACTGAAGAATTACCTGTCCGAGATGCTCGACGGTGCCTCTGCCGTGGCGAGCGACGCAGGCGACCGCGCCGCTTCGGCAACGAAGGTCGTAACGCTTGTGACCTGCCGCTCGCTGTCATTTAGCAATACGCGCGCCGTCATGGTGCTCACGCCGGTCGAGGAATAGATTGTTCGAGAGTGGCTAAAAAGCCCCGTCCCAAATGAGCTACTCGACGACGGTAAAAAGGAGAAATGATGCTTGAAAGTGGCAAATCGATGCCTTCGGTTGATGCTTGGCTGCGCGAGGCCAAGGCCGATTCGTCGGCATCTGCGTGCGGTATGTACCTGACGCATAACGGTGTGGTGCGTGCGACGCCTAAGTCCGAGGTGCGTGGGGTCGAGACAGATGGTGTGGCGCCTGGACATAAGGTGGGCGGCATGGTGTTTGGCTTCGATGCCGAAAAGGTGCAGGCCGCTATCGAGGCAACGCGCGCGATGCCGGGTATCGGCTATGTGCGCGTGTGGCTGGCGAGCGGCGAGCTTACCGTGGGCGACGACATCATGCTCGTGCTCATTGGCGGGGACATTCGCCCGCATGTGGTCGATGCGCTGCAGGCGCTCGTCGGTACCATCAAAAATGAATGTGTGAGCGAGGTCGAGCGCGAGGCGTAATGCCGGCAGCAGCACTCGCCAACAAAAAGCCCGCTGGCAGTTCAAATCAGTCTGCCAGCGGGCTTTTCCGTGCGTTGGAAAATCTCGGCATTGCTTGGCGCTACACGCGCGTCGCATCCTTGGGACTCATGGTCATGCTCTGGAAGCGGTTCTCCATGTAGTCGTTATCGAAATACTTGCCGTAGAACTGCGCGACGGGAATATCCGGCTCCGTGCCGTTGACGCGCTGGTACCAGTAGTCGAGCGACTGCAGCGTCATGACGCCGTCGACCAGCATAATGACGGTAAAGATGACGGTGGCCGAGTAGCGGCTCTTCCAGGGGATCTTGTTGATGAGCTTAAGCAGCCTCGGCAGCAGCAGCTTGATCCAGATAAGGCCGCCTAGGCCCCACAGGCAGGCGAAGCCCGTGCAGGTGCGTCCGCTCGTGAGGACCACGAGCGGATCGGGCAAACCGAACAGCGTTATGTGCGAGTAGCTCCACGAGACCACGCCAAACGCGGTCTGCATAAACCAGCCCACGAACACCTCAAAGCTGGCGCCGAGCAGGGCGCTCACCAGGAAAATGATGATGGGGTTCTTTTTGTAGAAGCGGTTGAGCACCATGGTCATGAGCACGGCGCCAAATCCGTAGATGGGGCTGAAAGGGCCAAACAGCATGCCGGCGCGGTCCTGGTAGACGCCCGGGTCGTTGACCGTCATGTGCCAGATGTCCTCCAAGATAAGTCCCAGTACGCAGCAAACGAAGAATACCCAGAACAGGTTGAAGTAGTTGAGCTTGATGTAGCCCTCGCCGGTTTCATCGCGGCCGAGCATGCCCTCGGCGGCGGCATCGCGGTCGAGCATCTCCTGCAGGCGGCGCTGCAGTTCGCGCTCCTGGCGCAGCGTGGGGTCGACGGTTGCTGAAAGTGCAACGAGGATGCCGAGCTGGATCGCGGGACGCAGCAGGAAGGGCCCGATGCCCTGGAGCATCACGTCGACCAAAAGCTCGACGACGGTGAATGCAATAAGGATGTAGGACAGGCGGGCGGCGTTGCGGCGCTGGTTTTTGATAAGGTCCAGGCCAAAGATGATCAGGATGACGGCACTTGCCGCAGAGAGCATGATGCCGGCGACGATGAGTCCAACCGAGACCAGCATATTGTCGCCGAGCTTTTCGGCGGCGTTGCCGTTGATGAGCGCGGTGATGACCTGCCACATAAAGGCAGCGACCGACGGGAGTGTACCCACGCCGGATAGGATGCACAGGACGGCGTACACCTTAATGATGAGGGGAATCTTCTTGACCTCCGTGGCGCTGGGGACGCTGGGGTCGAGTTCGTTTCGATCCATACAGAACCTTTCTCGCTTTGTTGTCGGTTATAAGGATACGCCGCCGACCTGCCAAAAGACAGGACGAACGTCCCAATTGCAACTTTGTAATCCCCAACGGCGGACGCGGCGGCCATCTGGGGGCGCGGGCGCTTGCGCTGGACAGACCGATAAAATGTTTGGCCGCAAAACGGATTATTAGCTCGGTGGGCTTTTAAAAAGCGCTGCTCATGCGCTGGGGAGCGCGTCGCACCGTGCGTATAATAAGGCGGGTAACGCCAAAATACGAGGCTCTGAGGGGATGCCATGTCTCAAGAAACCATCCGCGCGGCCGAGCGTGCCGCGGGACAGGTGAACGCCATGTCGACGTATGATCCGGACTCCGACCAGCTGCATGAGGAATGCGGCGTTTTTGGTGTCTGGGCGCCCGATCGCGACGTGGCTCGACTGACGTACTTTGGCCTGCGTGCACTGCAGCACCGTGGCCAAGAATCGGCGGGAATCGCCGTGGGCGACGGCGGTACGGTTATGGTCCGCAAGGATCTGGGCCTGCTCGACCGCGTGTTCTCCAACGCCGACCTGTCGACGCTCTCCGGTCAGCTGGCCGTGGGTCATGTGCGCTACGGCACCGCCGGCGCCAAGAGCTGGGAAGCCTCTCAGCCGCACCTCTCTACCATCAATAGCGTCATTATCGCGCTCGCGCACAACGGTACCCTCGTCAACACCGACGAGCTGCGTCGCCAGCTGATCGAGCTGGGCGTGCCGTTCCTCTCCAATTCGGATTCCGAGGTCGCGACCAAGCTCATCGGCTACTTTACCCAGCGTACGGGTCACCTGCGCGAGGGCATTCGCAAGACCATGGAGCTCGTGCGTGGCGGTTATGCCATGACGCTCATCAACGAGCAGGCGCTCTACGCCTTCCGCGATCCGCATGGCATTCGCCCACTGGTGTTGGGCAAGCTGGTGGACGAGGGCCTGGACCAGGCCGATGCCGCATCCGTTTCGCAGCTGCCGTCGCAGGACGGCGCCGCGACGGTTGACGTTGCCACCCATGTCACCCGCGCCGGCGGCTGGGTCGTCGCCTCCGAGACTTGTGCGCTCGATATTGTGGGCGCCGAGTACGTCCGCGATGTCCGTCCCGGTGAGATTTTGCGCATCAGCGCCGAGGGCCTTGTGTCCGAGCAGGGCGTGCCTGCTGCCGAAGAGCCTGCTAACTGCATCTTTGAGCAGGTCTACTTCGCTCGCCCCGATTCCATCATGAACGGCAAGAGCGTCTACGCCTGCCGTTATGACATGGGTCGTCAGCTGGCACATGAGGAGCCCGTCGAGGCCGACCTGGTCATCGGCGTGCCCGACTCCGGCCTGCCGCCCGCGGAGGGCTATTCGCACGAGAGTGGCATTCCCTTTGGTGAGGGTCTTATCAAGAACCGCTACGTGGGTCGTACGTTTATCGAGCCTACGCAGGAGCTGCGTGCCATGGGCGTGCGTATGAAACTCAACCCGCTGCGCGACAACATCGAGGGCAAGCGCCTGGTCGTCATCGACGACTCCATTGTGCGCGGCACCACCATGGTGCAGCTCGTCAAGATGCTGCGCAACGCCGGCGCCAAGGAGATTCACATTCGCATCAACTCGCCCGAGGTCATCTGGCCGTGCTTCTACGGTATCGATACCGACGTGCAGTCGCAGCTCATCAGTGCCAACAAGACGGTCGATGAGATCTGCGAGTACATTGGCGCCGATTCGCTGGCCTTCCTTTCGGTCGAGGGCCTGCTGAAGGTCATGCCCAAGGGCGGCTACTGCGACGCGTGCTTTACCGGCCGCTATCCCGTGGCGATTCCCGAGAGCTTTGGCCGTGACAAGTTCATGGAGGGCTTTAAGCCCCGCAACCTGGACAAGCCGCTGCACTTTGACGACGACGCCGTGGTCGAGAAATATGTCGACCGCAGCTGGGAAGAGGAGCACGGCGAGGCCTAAAACCTGCCATGTAGGGACAGGTTTATTTTGGTAGGTTTTACCTGCTGTTTTGTTGATATGACGGCGCGTGCTGTTATGGCGCGCGCCGAAATGGCGCAACTATGAGCACCGTTTGGCGCCTGCTCGTCAGACGGTAGTGGGAGAGGAAGGCTCAGATGAGCGACAGCAAGCATGTGACGTACGAGGACGCCGGCGTCGATACCGCCGAGGGCGGCCGCGCCGTCGACGCTATTAAGCAGATGGTCAAGGACACCAACCGCCCCGAGGTCATCGGCGGCATCGGTGGCTTTGGTGGCCTGTTCTCGGCCGCCGCGCTCAAGGATATGGAAGACCCGATCCTGATCAGCGGCACCGACGGCGTGGGCACCAAGCTCGTGCTCGCCCAGATCATGGACCGTCACGAGACGGTGGGCCAGGACCTGGTCGCCATGTGCGTCAACGACATTTTGGCTTCGGGCGCCGAGCCGCTGTTCTTCCTGGATTACGTTGCCATCGGCCACATTGAGGCCGAACACATGGCAAAGATCATCAAGGGCGTGGCCGATGGCTGCAAGCTCGCGGGCTGCGCGCTCGTGGGCGGCGAGATGGCCGAGCACCCCGGCGTCATGGCTCCCGCCGACTACGACCTTGCCGGATTTACCGTGGGCGTCGTCGACCGTCCCAAGATGCTCGACCCCGCAAACGTCCGCCCGGGCGATGTGATCCTGGGCCTGCCTTCCACCGGCGTGCACTCCAACGGCTACTCGCTCGTGCGTAAGGTCATTGGCGTCGACGGCGTTAAGCCGGGCACGCCCGAGGCCGTCGCTAAGGCCGAGGAGCTGAGCCGTCCGCTCGAGGAGCTCGGCGGTGCATCGCTGGCAGACGCTCTGTTGGCCCCCACGCGCATCTACGTCAAGCCGATCCTGGAGCTGCTGCGCGGCGGCGCCAACGTGCACGCCATCGCCCACATCACTGGCGGCGGTATTACCGAGAACCTCAACCGTGCGCTCGCCGATGACGTCGACGCCGTGGTCACCCGCAACGGTGCCGAGATGGGTTGGGACGTTCCGCCCGTCATCACCTACGTGTCGCGCCAGGCCGAGCTTGCGCCCAACGAGGCATGCAAGACCTTCAACATGGGCGTCGGCCTGTGTCTGATCGTCGCCCCCGAGGACGAGGCCGCGGTTACCGAGGCACTGGTCGCGCTGGGCGAGAAGCCGTTCCGCGTGGGCGAGTGCGTCGAGGGTTCCGGTAAGGTCGTGTACTCCGATGAGCGCTAACGAGCAGATGGCTGCTGCCGAGGGCCTGGACTTTGTGCCCTATACCCGTCCGACTGGCACCGATACGGCTGAGCCGCTCAAGATCGGTGTGCTCATCAGCGGTTCGGGTACCAACCTGCAAGCGCTGATCGATCTGATTGCCGCCGGCAAGCTCAACGCTTCTATTGAGCTTGTGGTGTCGAGCCGTCCTTCGGCCAAGGGTCTGCAACGTGCAGAGCGTGCGGGCATCCAGACGCTTACGCTGTCCAAGGATGTATATGCCGACCCCATTGCCGCCGACGAGATCATCGCGCACGAGCTGCTCGAGCGCGGCTGCGAGTATGTGGTCATGGCCGGCTACATGCGCATGGTGCATACACCGCTGCTGGCGGCGTTTCCCAACCGCGTGGTCAACTTGCATCCGGCGCTGCTGCCGAGCTTTACCGGTGCGCATGCGATTGACGATGCCTTTGTGCGCGGCGTCAAGGTAACTGGCGTGACCGTGCATTTTGCCAACGAGGTCTACGACAACGGTCCCATCATCGCCCAGCGTGCGCTGGCTGTTGAGGAGGACTGGGATGTCGACACGCTCGAGGAGCACATCCACGCGATTGAGCACGTGCTGTATCCCGAGGTCGTGCAAATGCTCGCCGACGGCCGCGTCCACGTGCTGGAGAGCGGCAAGGTCGCAATTGATGCGCCCCGCGGCTAGCGGCGCACAGTACAATTTAGTTGAGTGGTCAAGGTGGTCATTGGTGCCAAGGCGCGCGTGGCCACCTTTTGTTTTGGGTAGTCATCGGGGACGTTCTTGAATGACTAGGTGAGAGAGGTGAGCGCATGGCGGATAACGAAGCGCTGTTTACGCCTGAGTTGGTGTTTTTTGATTGGGAGTGTGCGACGCCGGATGAGGTGTTCGCGCGGCTTGAGGGCGAGCTTGCCCCGCGCGGCTACATTGCCGACGGTTGGCTCGATGCCGTTCGCACGCGCGAGGATGCCTATCCCACGGGTCTTGCCATGCCGGCGGCAAACATTGCCATTCCGCATACCGATCCGGGGTTTGTGGCCAAGCCCTATATCGCGGTGGTGAAGCCCGCCGCGCCCGTGACATTTAACGCTATGGCTGGCATGGGCGCTCCGGTGCCGGCGCAGATCGTCATCAATTTGGGTATTGCCGAGCCGGGCGGCCAGGTCGAGGCCCTGCAGGCGCTCATGAACATCTTTATGGACGCCGATGCCGCAGCCGACGTGCTCGGCCAGACCACGTCCCAGGGCATGGTCGACGCCATCCGCCGTCACTTCTAAGGCGGGGCTAAGCCGGCACCTAGGGACGTTCCTTATGTGCCGGCACTTGGGGACTGTCCCTAACTGCCGGCAGAAAAGGAACGTCCCTAACTGCTGGCTGCCAGAGCTGTCCCCTTTGCACCAAAATGGTGCAGATTAACCTGTCCCCAATGCACCAAGCGTGCCGCGGGGGCTGCGTTGTGACACAATGGCGTTTGTTCGATTCGTTATGCGAAAGGCCAACTATGGCAAATAAGAAAAAGAACCCCGCACCCGAGCCGACGCCCGAGCAGCAGGCTCGCGCCGCCTCCAGCTCTCGCAAGAAGCAGCGCAAGACCCGCGTGTCCAAGACCGTCAAGATCGTTCTGGTGGTCATCGGCGTGCTGGCAATGCTGCTTTCCGTCTCGGCCATGGCGTGCTCCGGCCTGATGTCGCAGGCAGAGGATACCTCGGGCTACAAGCTTACCGGCGGTGTAGCTGCCACTATCAACGGCACCAACCTCACCGAGGACACCGTGACCAAGCAGATCATGAGCATGCGCACGTCCTACGGCTACACCAAGGACAAGGACTGGGCACAGTATCTGGTCGACAACGACCTCACGCCCAAGAAGTACCGCAAGCAACTCATCGACTCCTACACGCAGCAGATTCTGCTTCAACAGGCACAGAAGGAGAGCGGCGTGACGGTGTCGGACGAGGAGGTCGAGAAGGCTTGGAAGGACGCGTGCAAGAGCGCGGGCGGTGCCAAGGCCTTTAAGAAGACCCTTAAGACCTACGGCTACACCGAGGACACCTACAAGGACTCGCTCAAGGAGAGCCTGGCGCAGCAAAAGCTTAAGGATGCTGTGGCGCCCACCAGCAAGCCCAAGGACAGCGAGATCGTCGATTACATCAACGAGAACCTGTCCAACTACAACGATGCCCGTCGCTCGTCGAACATCCTGATCAAGGTTGATTCCGACGCTTCCGACGAGGACAAGGCTGCCGCCAAGGCCAAGGCGCAGGAGTGCCTGGACAAGATCAACTCCGGTGAGCTGAGCTTTGAGGATGCCGTTGAACAGTACTCCGAGGACACCGGTTCCAAGGAGAAGAAGGGCGATGTGGGCTGGGATAAGCTCACCACCTTTGTCGACAGCTACCAGACGGCGCTCGAGGGGCTCAACAAGGGCGACGTGAGCGAAGTCGTCGAGTCGACCTATGGCTACCACATCATCAAGTGCACCGACTACTTCCATGTCGATAGCCAGGTCGATGACATCAAGCAGGTGCCCAAGGACATCAAGAAGTACGTTTCCAACGTGGTGAAGACGCAGGCGGCCAGTACTGCATACAGCGAGTGGCTGGAGCAGTACAAGAAAGACGCCGACATTACCGTCAACCCCATGCCCAAGGATGTGCCCTACAACGTGAGCCTGAAGGGCGTCACCAAGAGCTCGACCGACGATTCGTCGACGACTGAGTAATCATGGGGCGGTGCTCGCGCGAGTGCCGCCCACGCTATTAGAGAGGATTTGCAGATGACCAACGAAGAGCTGCAGAAGGAAATGATCGCGGCCATGAAGGCTAAGGCCAAGGTTCGCCTGTCCATCATTCGCCAGGTCAAGGCCGAGGTGAAGAATATCGAGGTTAACGAGCGCCGCGATGTGACCGAGGAAGACGTCAACAGCATGATCAAGCGTCTGATTAAGCAGACGAGCGAGACGCTGGAGATGTCCATCAAGGCCGGCACCGACCAAGAGCGTACTGACAACCTGACCGAGCAGGTCAAGATTCTGGAGAGCCTTCTGCCCGCGCAGGTTTCGGGCGAGGAGCTCGAGGCTCTGATTGAGCAGGTCATCGCTGAACTGGGCGCCACGTCCAAGAAGCAGATGGGCCAGGTCATGGGCGCTCTGGGTAAGGCCACTGGCGGCAACTTCGATAAGCCGGCAGCAGCAAAGATCGTTGGAGCCAAACTCGCGTAGGGACCGAGCGGCATATAGTTGATTTTGAGGGGGCGTGACCATTGCGGTCGCGCCCCTTTTTTGATGGCAGCTGAAGGGCACTCATTGGGGACAGACTTAAATGAGTGCCCACTTCCCGGGTACTCATTTAAGTCTGTCCCCAATGAGTGGGTGGAAGATTGCGGGTTCTTTACGGGGATGCAGCGTAGACTGCGGAAACGTGGTTCTTTCCGTACAATAGTGCAATTCGTATTAACGCGGGGAAGGGACATTCATGGCAGACATGATCGAGATCAAGCATCTCAACAAGTACTTTGGCGACCTGCATGTGCTCAAAGATATCAACCTCACCGTCAAGCGCGGCGAGAAGCTCGTAATGATCGGGCCCTCTGGTTCGGGTAAGTCGACGCTCATCCGCTGCGTCGATTATCTTGAGGAGCCCACGTCGGGCGAGGTCATTATCGACGGCACGCCGCTTACCAAGAAGAATCACCTGGAGATGGCTCGCAAGTACAGCTCCATGGTGTTTCAACAGTTCAACCTGTATCCCAACATGACGGTGCTGGGCAATCTGACGCTCGCGCCCATCAAGCTGCAAAAGAAGAGCAAGGAGGAGGCGACCGAGATCGCCATTGCCGCGCTCAAGCGCGTCGGCATGGCGCATAAGGCCGGCGAGTATCCGCAGAATCTCTCGGGTGGTCAGCAGCAGCGCATCGCCATCGCCCGTGCCCTGTGCACCAAGCAGCCCATCATCCTGTTTGACGAGCCGACCTCGGCGCTCGACCCCGAGATGGTTCAAGAGGTTCTGGACGTTATGATTGAGCTCGCGCAGGAAGACATCACCATGATCTGCGTGACGCATGAGATGGGCTTTGCGCGCCAGGTGGCCGACCGCGTCATCTTTATGGAGGACGGCCGCATCCTGGAGGAGGGCACGCCCGAGCACTTCTTCGATAACCCCGAGAACCCGCGCTGCCGCGAGTTCCTGTCCAAGATTCTGCACTAGGCGCGGTGATGGACATGACGGATATGACGAGGGCGGCCGTGTCGCGCCGTCACTTTTTGCAGCTGGCGGGCGCCGGCATGCTTGTGCTGACGGGGACCGCGCTTACCGGTTGCGGCAACTCCACCAGCGGCGAGGCCTCCGACAAGGGGTCCAAGCTTGCGGCCATCAAGTCGCGTGGCCATCTGAATGCCGGCGTTAAGAAGGACGTTCCCGGCTATGGCTATTACGACACCGCCAAGGGCCGCTTTGAGGGCATGGAAGTCGATTTGTGCTACCAGATCGCCGCCGCCGTCTTTGGCGTGAGCTACAAGGAGGCCCGCGCCCAGGAGCTTGTCGAGTTTACCGACGTAACGCCCAAGACACGCGGCCCGCTGATCGATAACGGCCAACTCGACGTGGTCGCGGCGACCTACACCATCACCGACGAGCGCAAGAAGAGCTGGGATTTCTCGACGCCGTACCGCACCGACTACGTGGGACTCATGGTCAAGAAGCGTTCGGGCTTTACCTCGATTGAGGACCTGGACGGCAAGGTTATTGGCGTGAGCCAGGGTGCTACCACGCAGGGCCTGATAGAGCAGATGATCAAGGACAACGGCTTTAGCTGCAAGCCCGAGTTTAGGGCCTTTAGCGGCTACCCCATCATCAAGAGTTCGCTCGACGCCGGCAATATCGACGTCTTTGCCATGGACCGCTCCACGCTGGCCGGCTACATGAACGAGACTGTTGAGCTGCTGCAGCCCGAGGTCAAGTTTGGCGAGCAGGGCTACGGCGTGGCGACCAAGAAGGGCTGCGACCTTTCGGCCGTGGTCGATCAGGTGATTTGCGATCTCCTGGCCGATGGCTGGCTCGACCAAGAGGTCAAGACCTGGGGTCTTGTATAGGCGCATCGTCCAAGGAAGGAATCAAATGCTCGAAGGATTATTTGACGCCGACCGTTGGTCGACGACATTTCAAAACATGGGGCCCTTCTGGGAGGGCTTTGGTGTGACGCTGCAGGTGGTCGTTGCCGGTCTGCTGCTGTCGCTGGTGCTGGGCACGCTGCTGGGCGTGTTCTCTACCACCCGTTCGCGCGTGCTGCGCGCCATAAGCCGCGTGTACGTGGAGTTTTACCAGAACACCCCGTTGCCCGTGCAGGTGCTCTTTATGTACATGGCTGGTCCGCAGTTTTTGCAGGCCATAACCGGTGCCGGCCAGCCGGTGCGCATCGCGCCGTTCGTGCTGGGCTTCTTGGGCGTGGGCCTGTATCACGCGGCCTATATCTCGGAGGTCATCCGTACCGGTATCGAGGCTGTCCCGCGCGGTCAGATGGAGGCGGCTCAGAGCCAGGGTTTCACCCGCGCGCAGGCCTACTGGTACATCGTGCTGCCTCAGACGTTCAAGATCATCCTGCCGCCGCTGTGTAACCAGGCGCTCAATCTGGTCAAGAACACGTCGGTACTGGCGCTCGTGGCCGGCGGCGACCTTATGTATCGTTCCGACAACTTTGTGAGTCTGTACGGCTACCTGCAGGGATACATCGTCTGCTGCCTTATGTACTTCATCATCTGCTTTCCGCTCGCCATGCTGGTGCAGTGGCTCGAGCGCCGCTCCAAGCAGCGGCCGCGCGGCGTGAGCCTGGCCGAGCTGGGGCTCGACAACGTAGAGGAGGCCTAGCGCATGGAAATCTTCAACGCAACCAACCTGCTCTACATTTGGGGTGGCTTTGTTAAGACCATCGAGATCTCGGCGCTGTCGATCTTTTTCTCGCTCATCTTTGGCACGGTGCTGGCGCTCGTTAAAAGCTATGCGCCCCGCCCGTTCCGTATTTTGGTGAGCGCCTATATCGAGCTGTTCCGCTGCACACCGAACCTGCTGTGGATCCTGTTTATCTACTTTACTGTGCAGGGTTTGGACATTGTGATTTCGACCATCGCCTTTACGCTGTTTACCAGCGCTGTTATGGCCGAGATTGTGCGCGGCGGCCTCAACTCGATTCCGCGCGGCCAGTTTGAGGCGGCGCAGAGCCAGGGCTTCGGCTTCTTTGCCACCATGCGCTACATCATTCTGCCGCAGACGTTTAAGACGATCATTCCGGCACTGTTTAGCCAGTGCACGACCGTCATCAAGGACAGCTCGTATCTTTCGGGCATTAACGTGGCCGAGCTTATGTACACGGCAAACGTCGTGATGGCCCACGCAATCGACCTGTCGCAGGTGCTTATGCTCTACGGCCTGGTGTTTGCGATGTACTTTGTGCTCAACTTTGGTATCTCGCTGCTGGTCCGAGCATATCAGCGCCGCATCGTAGCCGCATAGTCCTGCTTCCCCAAGCACGGCACCTTGCCCCTCAATCGTCGCTTGCGTACATTTAGTACGCGGCGCTCCTCTTTCGGGGCAATCTGCCGCACTTGGGAAACCAGGACGGTCGTAAGTGACAAAATGGGAATCAGGAATCGCCTATTTCTCATCTGTTAGAAAGGAATCGCGATGAGCGATCTGGAGAACAAGAAGAATCCTGTGGTCATTACCATCGCGCGCGACTTTGGCGCCGAGGGCCACGAGATTGGCCGCATGCTTGCCGACGAGTTGGGGATTCCACTGTACGATAACGAGCTGCTGGTGCGTGCGTCGCTGCGCGCGGGCGAGTCGCTCGATAAGATGGCCGCCTACGACGAGCGTCTGGCCGTGGAGAACATGGCGTTTCTGCCCGATCGCTACGATGCGCGTTCGTACTCGGATAAGTTGTTCCAAAAGATGAGCCAGGTGATTTTGGATCTGGGCGAGACCGAGAGCTGCATTATCGAAGGCCGTCTGTCCGATTACCTGCTGCGCAACAACCCCAATCACATTGCCGTATTGGTGACCGCTCCTTTTGAGGACCGCGTCGAGATTGTGCGCAAAAAGCGCGGCCTTAACAAAAAGAAGGGCGCCAAGCTGGTCAAGCAGCAGCAGAAGGCGCGCGAGGCGTTTTACAAGCGCTACAGCGCCGGAAAGTGGAAGATGACGAGCGGCAAGGACATCGTCGTCAACCGCGCCAAGCTGGGCCGCGAAGGCTGCAAAGACGCCATAGCCGCTGCCTACCGCTACAAAGTGGCTCAACTCGAAGGCTAGCCGACCAAAAACCACCACAAAGGGGACAGCACCTTTGTGGTGGTTTTTGTTTTAGGCCGAGGGGAAGGCCTTGGTGAGACCAGCGCGCGTTTGCGTGTCGGTCTTTTGGTAGATGGAGCTCAGGTGACGCTGCACCATGCGCATCGAGATGCCGAGCTCCTCGGCGATCTGCTTGAGCGGGCGCTCGTCCTGGGTAACGGCTACTAGCACGTCGACTTCGCGCGGGGTGAGAGCGTGGTTGGCGATGAAGGCCTGGCGTTGCTCCTCGACGGTGGGCGCGGCGAGCGCTTCCTCGGCAAGCTGTTGATGTTCGCGCTCCTGCTCGGTTTGGGGCAGGAGGAACAAGCCGGCTGCCACGAATGCCGCACAGGCGGCGACGAGCAAAACGAGCGCGCCGATCATAATGAGGGCAACGTTATCCGAGGTCACGAGAGCAAGCGAGATGCCTGATGTGGTGAAAGCGCATACATTGTTGGCGGCGCGGCCCATGCCAGCCCAAAGAGCGGGCGCATGCATGCGCGGTGCCAGCTGTGTAAAGGTGGCAGTGAAGAACGTGACGAAAAAGCCCGAGCTCAGGTAAAAGACGACAAGGCCCAGGTTGGGATCGGCGCCGGCCTCCACGGCCAGGATGGAAATGGTCGAGAGCACGGCGATGCCGAGCATGACAAGTCCCATGTAGCGGCGCTCGGCAAGATCAAAGATAAGACCGGCGGCAAGGCCGCTTGCTGCCAAAAAGAGGCGCGGCCAGGTCTGCACGGCAATGGTGCCGTGGGCGTTGGAGAGTGTGACCACGTTGTCGAGGGTCGAGAACAAGCAGGCGAGAATCATGACCAGCGCGATGCTCCAACACGCCTGCTTGGCGAGGGCGTGAGAGGGCTCAACAAAGGGATTGATGGCGGGGTTCGCGGCTGTGTCTGTGTTTTGAGGAACAGCGCTGAGGGCAGAGATGGCGATCGTCGCTGTGCCGAGAACGATAAGCTCTGCGATACCGCCGCAATTGAGCAGGTTGACGGCGAACTGCATCAGGATGCCCGCGGCATAGGCCGCTCCCGCGCCGGTGGCGAGTTTGGGGTCATCCTGGAATGCCAACGAAAAGGCGTGGTGAGCAGCGGCACCCAGCAGACCGAGCCCAAAGAATGCCACGCAGCCCAGAATCTCGAGCACAAGCGGGGCCGTAGGGAACTGAATTTGCGTCAGGCCCATGATGACGATAGGGACGGCGGCGGCGTTGACGGCTGCTAGTGAGTGGCCTTTGCGCTGTGCGAGCCCGAACAGCGGCGCGTACCCGATAAAGCCGAGCACGCTCGCACCCAGAATAAAGCCCTGTGCGATTACAACGCGTTCGGCACCGGAGAGCAGCCCGACATTGATATCGAAGCGAAACTCGGCGGAAAGAAAGGCGAAGGTAAAAAGAGCGAGTGCCAGAAGCGCGTTGATTTTAGGCTTGCTTAGGTTCAAGGACGGTCCTTTGGATGGACGAATGATTGTGCCCTCGATTGTAGACCATGGCGGTAGGGGGCGGGCCTTTCGGGGGGCGGGGTGCGCTTGGCAATCGCATGCTCGTTGCCTTTTGCGCTGGCAGGTGCGCCACATGAGAATTTGTGCCCCGGGATCCGGATATCTTCCCGTAACATGGTGTTACA
>CABMPS010000003.1 GCA_902388545.1 uncultured Collinsella sp. | reverse complement strand
GGTCCTAGTCAATTCAAGGGGGCGGGGAAGGGAATCGAACCCCTGACACGAGGATTTTCAGTCCTCTGCTCTACCAACTGAGCTACCCAGCCATTTGAGGTGTGCCTTGTTTCAAGGCTTGATTAGTATAACCAAGGACGCGTTCCGGTCAACCGAGAATTTTAAAAAAGTTTTTGAGCACAGCCTCGGTTCTTTAAATCGGCACGTCAGAGGCATCAGCCGGCAGCAAGAAGTTTTTCGCTCAGAGCCGCACGGGCAAACTCACTTGGAGTCATCCCCTCGGCAGCCGCCCGTCGACGAATGGCCTCCTTCATTCCCAGAGGAATCTTGACCGACAGCGTTGCCGTCCCCTCACCTGAGAGTGGGGGCCGTCCATGCACGATCCCACCAACGGTGTGTTCGCCATCCGGAAACTCTCCGCGCTCGTACGACTCGCACCACGCGTCAATCATTTCATCCGTTACAACCTGACCATTAGCGGCCGTATACGTCTTGCCCATCATCGACCCCTTCCGTCAGGTGCTTTTTAGCGTTGGGATGGATCTCAACATCCATGCATCTTCTCCTCCATCTTACCCAATTTCGTATGACGAAAGTCCGCTGTCGCCAATTCTTAAGCCGGCACGCGTTGGAGAGCAGGGGTCGAAACAATGATTGAAGGACGCTCTAGTACGGCCCAGGCGCCGGGGCAGGAGCACATACGCCAGGGACGTACGTTTTCGTAGCATACGAGGACATAGCCACGTGCATCGATAAAGGCGATGTCGATGGGATAGGCCATAAAACACGTGTGGACCGAAGAGCAGCGTGGAAACGCCATGACGAGCGGCAGGCCGTTGGCGGCAACCGGACACCGTCCCAGCATGCCGCGCAGGCGCACGACAAACGACTCCGCCACCGCAAACTCGGCCGGCGTCCAACCCAGCCTGTTGAGTGCCCGCGCGTAGGCGATGTAGGACGAGACCGCGGTCACATGACCACCCCCGGGCGCCATGGATCGACCGTCACCGCGCGCTCGTGCGACAACGTTGTCGGCGCCCCCAGCGGAACGCCAGCGATGCTGAGAGAAGTCGGCCACGGCTCATAGTGCATGGTGCAGGTGTAGGTCCTAAACGTACCGGATAGGGAGAGCAGGCCACCATCCGATGCCTCCGCGCCTTGCTCGCTCGACACTTCGATCTGCAAGTCATAGCCTTTCATGGCATTCAGAATTTGAGTCTGAACCGTCGCCGAGGCATCGGCAGAGCTTTCGTCGCCCTCCCCCTCCGACGCCACGGCGTGCGCCAACACGATGTCGGGCACCACGCGGTCGAAGCGCGCGACAGCGCTGGCAAAGATCATGACGTTGTATACGATGAGTGCCAGCACCAGCAAAACGGGCGTAACCACTGCCATCTCCACCGTCGCTTGGGCGCGCTCCTCGCGCAGACGCATGCGGATACTCATTACGACCCACCGCCCAGAGCGCCAACCAGCGTGGCGACATCGACGGTAAGCGGGATGGAGCCGCCGCCGGGCAGAGGAATCTCCGCAAGTGTGAGCACCGTACCGCTGATGGTGCGTTCGACTTGATATTCCAACGCCTCGCAAAGCGCCTTGGGATCGGTCACGCCCAACGGAATACTTCGCAGCTTGTCTTGCGCTTGAGAGAGACCGGCAATGTCAGACCCCGGGCTCTTAATGACGTTGGCGGAATCGGTCAGCACTGGCTTTCGCAGGCGCAAGTCGCACGGTTCCAGACCCAACGCCGCCACGGACGCCGAAACGGTATCGCCGAGCCATGATGCGATGGAGCCCAACGCGCCGCTGCCCCCTCCTAGGCCTTTAATCATCTCGTCCATAAGTTCGTCGGCCGAACCTTGGATATCACCGTATCCTACGAGCAGCCGTCCCCAAACATCCATGACGCCGTCGAGTACGCCGGCAACGCCACCCGAGCGTTCCTTCAATGTCGAGAAAAATCGCGAAAGCACGTTGTTTTGCGCCGTCGCCTCATCGGGCGCCAGCACCGCGGCAGAGATGGCACCGCGACTGCCAAGCTCAACCGCCGTGTTAAACGAAGAGTTAAGTTGATCGGGGCTGGCAATATCACCCGAAACTGCAAAGGCGACTACGCCGTTGCGGCCAGGTGGGGCGATACGCGGACGCTCGCCCGAAAGCGCTTTGATGGCCTGGTCAAACGCATTGCTCGCACGGTCGGTCTCGTCTTCGGTCTGACGTTCGAGCTCGAGCTCTTTGTTGCGGCATTCGACGTAGCCTTCCAGGGCGTCTTTAAACTTGTCAAAGTGATACTCGAAGCCGTTTTCGATAGAGGTTGAAGGCGCCGCAACAGCACCAAGCGACGAAACGCCAAAATGGCATTTGCTGCATTTATCCTGTCCATCGTAATCGGCAACCGAAGCAAATCCGCTCGGCGTCCCTTTCTTATAGTTAGGGCAGGTCGTCCCGTAATGCAGATACGCCTTGTCATCGTTCACGCTCGTCGGCCACACCGCATCGGTATAGAGCTCCGTCGCCCGAACCTCATCAGAGTTGCGCGGCAGCAGCGGAATATAGGAGGAAACCCTGTCTCCGTTCTCGGTTATATGTGCCCGATCGACCTCCGCGCTCGCATAGGTATAAAACGCCTTACGCGCCGCAGACTCTGCCTTCATCTCGACACTCGAGCCGTGGGGCTTCTCATTTGTCAGACGCCAATGGTAGTAGTCCTTCGCGCGATCAAGGGCAACCTGGGGCTCCCACGTAACGCTCGATGAGTAATGCGGATTTTGAACACCGGAGAGATCCGTTAGGCTTTTCGCACGCTCCCACATGCAAGAACAGCTGCCGACCGAGCCCTTGTCAGACCCACCACAATCCGCCAGCCAAGCACGCTCTTTAGCCTTCGCCGTGTCCTCAGAAGCCTTCCGCAGCTCCTCGGCCGCACCCTCTAAATCATCTGATGTGTCTTTAATGGTATCGGTCGAGATCTCTGATCCTTTGAGCGCAGCGAAGTCAGACTCGGATGTCCTGGGCACGGCAAGCGCCGTACCGGTATAGGTCACACTATCGGTATCCTGCACCGACACCGCCTGCGTGGCACGCGCGGCGATCAGATACGGCAGGGCCGTCTCGATTTTCTGTAAGCCTTCCGATGCGCTTTTGGCAAACTTGTTGCGCGTTTTAATGATCTCAATCCCGGTGTCGACCATATTGCCGGCAACCGGCTCGGCACCCGGGATGAGGATGGCGACCAGGCCCGTCCCGATCGTGGCAAACCCCGCCAGCCCCAGACTCAAGATGCTCGCATCAACCACCGTGGCAGCCGTGTGATAGGACGACACTACGTTGGCACCCGCCAGCGCGCCACTATCAGCCGCCACCTGGGTATCCCCGGCACGCGACATGCTCCATATCGCCGCGGTCGACGAAAACAACAATGTGAGCACCACTAGGATGACCACGGCAGAAGAAAGCGTGGTATAGGCGCCGTCTTCGATAAACAGATCGACACCGGCTCGACCCATAAAGCCGCCTCGCTTGCGATGGCAGCTCGGACGGTGCGTCAAAACGCGTCTAGACCAGAAACGCTTAATCCCATGCAGCAATCCACGAATCATAATCTCCCTCCAGCCATTCGGGACGCGATTGATACGAGACATCGACCTTGAGCTCAACGTAGCCGCCCTCGGCGGTACCACCCATAGCCTGCGCAAACGCACCGATCACAGGCAACGGCTTGACCTCGCCGGAAACGGACACGGACGAGACGCCACCCGCACCGGCCCGGCCAAGCTCGATATCCCACGACAACGGCCCGCCGGCATGAAAGATCGAAACGTTGGGCACTGCGGCAAGTCGGCGGCGGGCGAACTCCTTAAGATCGTCGTCCTCCGCCGTCGTCGTGGTCATGAGCCGCGCGGTCTCGGCGGCGGCAGACTCCATGACCGCGCGCGTATAGAGCAGGCACACCGGTTGCAGCGCGAGAAGGATGAGTGTCAGAAACGTCGGCAGCAAAAAAGCGGCCTCGACCGTAGACTGCGCCCGGTCCTCGCGCGCGGCATCAATACAACGCGATGTCCTTAGCGGCCGCAGCGGCGTCGATAACCGACGTCGAGGCAACGCCATGGGATGCCGCCCGCTCAACCAGCGCCGCCAAGCGCCCATCGGTGCCGGCACGCCAAAGCCCCGCGATCGCCAGCACGATCGATAACAGCGCCACCGTGACGATGGCGTATTCGACCGTCGCCTGGGCAGATTCCTCACGCAGGACATCATGCATTTCACGATCCCTCCTTTGAGTCCGTTGCCTGCGGGCTCAGGCGCACGGCGCGCAGACGACACGAAGCATCGCCAGCATCCGCGGCAATTGTCACCATATCGACCCAGCCGCGTCCGTCGCGCACGATGGCGCCCCACACGTTTCCCTTGATGTCGAGATAGCCGCTCAGAGCAAGTTGCGCCGTGGGTACCTCGCGATAGGCACGCAGCATATCCGCCGCCGCTTCGGTCATCGGTCGGTCCTCGGACCATGCAAGTCGGACCGCAATCGCGTTGCCCTCAGGCGAATCCGTCGCAGTGCCAGACCGCTTGTCGAGCGTCCGCAGAAAGTTTTGCGCCGTGACAGCGACATCCGAATCGTCCGCATCTCGCATCTCATCTTTTTGAGACGCCACCGCCGAATCTGAGCCCAAATCGGAGGCGGTCCCAGGACGCTGCTGCCGCGCGGCGTTAAGCCCCCAAAGCACCGCCGCTATCGCCACGGTCAGGCAAGCAAACACCAGCAGCACCCCGACGGGGCGCTCGCCCTCTACAGGCTGTTGATGCCCTCGCTGATAGCGTTCCATAGATCTTGGACCTTGCCCTTAAATGCGACGATGGCGATAATCGCGATCACCACGAGCACGCCGACCAAGATGGCATACTCGGTGGTACCCTGTGCACTCTCCTCCTGCAATAGTTCCTTGGCGCGCTGACGAACATGTGCCGCCCGGCAAAACGCCCAGCCCTGGACCTTGCCAGCAGCGTCAGTCATCGTGTTCATGTATTCCTCCCTACGTCATCCCGCCTGCTCCCAGCAGCGGGCCCAATATGGACAGAATCAACGCCGGCAAGATGAGCGTGCCGGTGGGAATCAGCAGCTTGACGGGCGCACGCTCGATCTCGCGCTCGACCGCGGCGCGATGAGCCGCACGGATCTCGCGACTTTGAGCGGCCAGTGTCTCGGCAAGTGGGGCACCCAGGGCGAGCGCCTGCCCCACCGTGATGGCAAAGGTCTCGAGCGCTCGCACGTCCAGGTCGCGCGCGGCGGCCAACAACTCGTCCTCACGCGTGCCCACGCCCACCTGCCACGCCATGCAGGCGCGCTCAAGGCGAAGAGCCAGCACTGACCGGCGGTTGGCGCAGAAAATCTCAAGCGCCGCATCAAACGAAAGACCGGCCGAAAGACCCAAGCGCACAACATCGATCATCTCGGACACTTCGCCGAGCGACACTCGCGCCGGGCCGCCCGCTCCAACCGCGCCCTTCACTCGCGCGGTCAGAGCATCGACCACCGAGCGACCCGCGGCAGCGACCAGCACCGCCTCGCGCTTGCAGGCCCCTGCGATCTTGCGTGCATCCGCCCGATCCAAACCCGTCGCGACAAATACACTCAGGGCGCACAGGCAAGCCGCAACTGCAACCGGGGCGCTCATAGCTCCACCCGCATAATGCGCCGGATAACCACCAGGGCAACGGCGTTGAGGGCAAGACCCAGCACCACAGCGCCCGCGCCGGCAGGCGTCGCAAGACCGCGACGAAAATCTGCCGAAAGCAGCGCCAACACCGCGCACATGCCCGCCGGCATCGCCGCGACCATATGCGCAGACATGCGAGCCTGCGACGTCTTAACATCCAGGCGGCGCTTGAGCTCAATGCGCTCCCCCGCCATGCTCGACGCCTCGGACAGTAAGTCGGCAAGCGGAGCGCCGGTGCGCTGAGACACCTTAAGCGCCAAGGTCACAAGCGAAAGACCGGGGGCGTCGATACGCACGAGCAAGTCATCGAGCGCGTCGGTCGCCGAGATGCCGCAATCGATCGCCGCCGCCACCCGCAAAAACTCGGTATGCACTGGCTCTTGCGCATGAGCGCCCACAAAGCGCATGCCCTGGGCCAGCGAATGTCCCGAGGCAAGCGACATGGAAAGTGCGGTAAACGCCTCGGGCATTGCCTCTTCTGCATCGTGTTGCTCGCGCCGGCTCTCAAAGCCATCCCGAGCGGCACCAACGGCAAACGGAGCAACAAGTCCCAAGGCAAATCCGAGGGGCGATAACGACACCATCGTTAGTAAAACGCAGCAGACACCGCTCGATAGCAGCAGAAACGCCAAACGTCCCGAAGCATCTTCGATCACGAGGCCAAGGCGATGCGCCGGAGCCAGCGATGCCCACGAACGGGCGATCTTTTTCAGCAGATCGTTTTCCACCAGCTCACGCGGCAGCTTCTCTGCCACCGTCTCGAGCGCCTGACGTGCCAGCTCCGCCGGCGGTACCTGCGGCACACGAGGTTCCGCCCCGCACGCCGTCGCGACAGAAAGCCCTGCCAAGCCCCCTACGACGAGGGGCACAGTGATCTCCATTCGTCCACCTCCTCTTGTGTGAGCGTCCCCGACCGCAGGCCTTCTGCGATAAACGGCGGCTCGCGGTCAAGCGTCCAGGTGCGCTCGGCGGCATCGAACGTCACATAGCGCTCGAGCTCTACGCCGCCCGATGCGGCACGTCGCACCCCCGAATACGAGGAGACGAAGCGCCTGCCATCGGCGTGGCGCTCGGACATCACGATACCGTCGAGTGCCATGGCAATCTGCTCCTCGATGAGCTCGCTCGGCAGATCGATGCCATAACGTGCAAGCAACGTCAGACGCACCACGGTCTCCTGTTCTGAACCCGCATGAAGCGTGGTGAGCGACCCGTCGTGGCCCGTGTTCATGGCCTGCAACATGTCGCAGCACTCGGCACCGCGCACCTCGCCCACCACGATGCGGTCGGGGCGCATGCGCAGGGCATTAGTCACCAGGTCGCGGATCGTCACCGCGCCCTCGCCCTCAATTGAAGCCTCGCGCGCCTCTAGGCGCACCACGTGCGGATGATGCGCAAACTTGAGCTCGGCAGAGTCCTCGATCGTCACGATGCGCTCGCCGGTGGAAATCTCACATGACAACGCGTTGAGCAGGGTGGTCTTACCAGATCCCGTGCCTCCCGCAACCGCCAGGTCCTGTCGCAGCGACACCGCACACGACAGCAGCTGCGCATACCAAAGCGGCAGCGATCCCAACCCCACGAGCTCGTCCAGCGAGCAGATACGGTCCGAGAACTTTCGGATGGTGAGAATCGGTCCGTCAATCGCCACAGGCGGAATCACCGCGTTGACGCGATAGCCCGTTTTGAGGCGGGCGTTGACGATGGGGCTGCGCTCGTCGATACGGCGGCCAAGTGGCGAGATAATGCGGTCGATAAGCACACGGATCTGCTCATCATCCTCAAACGCATGCTCGATGGGGTACAAGACGCCGCCGCGTTCAAAGAAAGCCGAGCGGCAGCCGTTGATCATGATCTCGGTAACGGTGTCGTCCTCGATGAGCGGCTGCAACGGCCCCAAGCCCACCACGTCATCCAAAATCTCGTCGATGATGGTCTCGCGCTCGGGCGTCGCGAGATCGGTCGGCTCCTCAACATTGAGCACCGCCTCCACCGCAGGACGCAATTCCGAGCGGGCAAGTGCCGGGTCGATATAGGCGCTGATACGCGCCACTTCGTCGTAACCCATGCGGTCCATCACGGCGCGCTTGGTGCGTCGTTTCACCGCGCGGCGACGCCCCGCATCTACAGGCGCTGCCGCCGCAGCGCCGGCAGCCTTAATCCTCGTTTGCAGGCTCATCGCTGATCACCCTCGCGCGACCAGGGAAGGCGGATACGCGGGCGTTCGGTACGCGTTGCACGGTCGGCGACCATATCGCTCCAAGGGCCGACGGCGCACCCCAGTTCCACGAGCATCTCGCGCGTGGCCTCGCGCATGCTAGTCGCAAAAGCGCTGGTCTGCCCCACCGCCTCGTCAGCGCGCCCAAACGCCATGAGCGCGGCGAGATCCTGCCCGCCATCGGCGATACGAATCTTGGAGCTCAACGCACAGGCAATCTCAAAGCGCATGGCGACGTCCTCGTCTGCCCCGCGCGCACCGAACCGGTTGAACACGGCGCTCATGCGCGTGCGCGGCACACCTACTCGACCTGCCAGTTCGATGACGCGCGACGCCGATGTCGCGGACGACACCGCCGCATCGCCAACGACCAGGCAACGGTCGCTCGCCGCCACCGCAGCCGCCACGGCGTCGCCCCAAAAGACCGAGGTATCGATAAAGACCACGTCGGATTCGCGACGCAGAACATCAAGCAGTAGCTCCACCGGACGCGCCATGAGCTCGGCTTGCTCGGGCGCCGCGACGGGACCCCAGAGCGTAATGCCCGGTGCCACGCGCATCGAAGCGGCTACGATATCCGGCTCGGTGAGCGTGCCCGCCGCCGACGGCTCGATAAGTGCCGCCATATCGCGCGGAGCATCGACGCCTAACAAGTCGTAAAGGTTTCCAAACATCAGGTCCAGGTCGAGCACGGCGGCACGCAAGCCCAACAGCGACGATGTGTGTGCCATGGTGGCAACGATCGTCGACTTGCCGCAACCGCCCGAACCCGAAATAGCGCAGATGACTGGAGCTCGATGCGGCGGAGCGGCAGCGTCTGCCGGCGGCATCGGAGGCGGCGGGGCGGGCGTCGGTGACAGCATCCCCGTCTCCCCCGCCGCAACCACGTGCTGCGTCCAAGCCGGCATGGCTGCTTGTTCGGTCTGCGAGGCAGGCTCGTTCTGCGCAATCTGCTCATGCTGCATCAGCGACAACTCGCCGCACCCGGCAAGGCCCTCAACTTCGTCGAGTTCATCCGCCAGATTCACGCCGTGCACGTATCCCATATCTACTGCCGGGGAGTCGCCAGCATGCTGCGCCGGCCCTCCAGCGTCATCGTATACAAGGGGGTTCCGGGGGCGCCGACCATGCTCGGCTTCCGCTTTTCCATAATCATCAACACGCGGGCCTCTTGTAGCGCGAGGCGCCCCGGGTTCCCTATCAACAAAAGCATCGGGCTCAATCGTCATGCGCCGATCGGAATCAACCGCTCCCTCGCCCGCGCGCCCGTTGCCGCATATACTGTGTGCAGCGATGACCTCGGTCGCCCCCGCGCGAAACAGCCCCTCGATATCCGACGGATCGAGCGCTTCTATCAACACGACCACGCGACTCACGCGGCCTTCGGCCGTCAGGCGCGCAACAGTCTTGCGCACATCTTCGGTATCAAACAGAGACGCCGCGATGATGGCAGCCCCGCGGCGCGACGGAAACGCCCGCGCCATGGAAACCAGCCCGTCCAGGTCACCCACGCGAAGCACCTGTGCACCCGCATCACGGCCCTCGACTTCCCGCTGCAACAGCCCGTAATCGCTGCACGCGCAGCACGCAAGCCAGATCGCCTTCATCACTCGTCGCCTCCGCTCTTTTTGCCGCGCGCCGTGGCGGGAATCGTCAAGCTGACCGTTCCCTTGCCCGAGGCTCCCAGCAGTTCCTTGACGTCTTCGGGGTCAGCCGCCAGCGTCACCCATTCGATCTTGCCCTCGCGCGTGGCACCGGAATCCTCACTGGTATCGATCACGTACGCGCCGCACAGCCGATCGGTCACGCTGTCTTTTTGCACATACACATCCACGTAGCTGCCCACGCCCGTAGCACCGCCGACCGAGTGCTCGGCATCGACCGCCACCGAAACGGCGACCTTGCCCTTAGGCACCTCGAGCTTGCGGCTCTCGGCCTTGGTGTAGACATTGCAGATCACGGCGTTTTTGGGAATACGCGAAGTCGTCACGTCGCCGCGCACCTGGCGCAGCTCGGTCGCCGCGTCACGCGGCAGCAGGCTCGTCAGCCATTCCTGGGTTATGACATTGGTCTCATCGAGGGTCTCGCCCACATCGATATCGCGCGCCGCGACGCATACCTCGACGTGATCGCCACCGTACTTGGCCAAGGTCTCAGCCTGGACCTGTTCGGCTTGCGAGCGGATCGACGAGCCGTAAACCATGCAGAGCAGAGCAGCGAGCACGCCCGCGACCAGACTGATGGCGATGCGCTTGCTCTTGTTCACGGCCGCTCCTCTCATGGCAGTGCCGGGCGAATGCCCGTACCACCATTGTCTGAGCGGTCAGAGTGCAAAGCGGCGCAATCGCAATCTTGGTTTTCGATGTCAAACCAATCGCTGACCAAAAGCTGACCAGCCCGTCAAGCTCGTGGCAAGGTTTTGGTCAGCACGTCAGCAAACTGCATGTTTCGAGGCTTTTCCGCAGCAAAAAAGCCGTCTCCCGAACAGTTGGGAGACGGCTGTCATAGGAAAAATCAATTACAGATGGACATCGGGATCGAGCATTTGAGCGCTCACGCGCATGGATGACGCCAGGTTTTGGAACGTTTCCAGACGCAGGCTATCGATCTGCCCGGCGTCCTCGGCCTCGCGAACGGCGCAGCCCGGCTCATGGACATGCGTGCAATCGCCAAACCGGCACGCGCGCGATGCCTCGACAATCTCGGGGAAAGCGCGCGCCAGACCCCGCTCGTGACCCACGAGCGGCAGGCTGCGCAGGCCCGGGGCATCGGCGATCACGCCGGCGTCGCCCGGCAGTGCCACCATCACGCGAGCGACGGTAGTGTGACGGCCCTGATCGTCGCGTTCGCGCACACCGCCGGTCGCCAACGTATCGTGGCCCAGCAGCGCATTGAGCAGCGTCGACTTGCCGGCACCCGACTCGCCCAGAATCATGGCGCAGCTCCCGGCGGGCACGCAGGCACGGACCTCGTCCAGGCCGCGGCCCTCGGCAGAGGACGTCACGATCACGCGCACGTCCGGACCCACCAGGCGGCGCACGCGGTCCAGATCGCGCTCGAGTTCCTCGGCATCGCAGCGGTCAGCTTTGGTGAGTACCACCACCGGTTCGGCATCGCAGTCGAGCGCCAACACCAGCGAGCGCGCCACGCGGTCGAGCAGCACCTCGCCGGCACCGAGCGCCTGCACGATTAGCACGCTATCCACGTTGGAGCAGAGCACCTGACGCTCCCCGCGGGCACGGCCGCGCCAACGCTCAAAGCTCGTACGGCGCGGCAGTACGCATTCAATCACGCCCATATCGTGCCCGGGAGCGCGGCGCACCGCCACACGATCGCCCACGGCAGGCAGCAGGACCTCGTCCCCACCGCGCGACTTGGCAAATCCCACGGCATGCTCGGCGCGGAAGGTATCGTCGGCAGTCGCCACCAGCGGAAACCCACGATCCAAGCGCACCACAGCGCCAAGCTGCATCTGCTCGGGCTCCTCGGCATGTGCGCAGAAATCATCAAAGGCAGCCTGCTGGGCTTCATCGACCGGCAGGTCATCAAACGCCGGAACATCCTGCAGCGCGTCAAGCCCCGGTACACTCGCCAGCAACTCCTCAGCAGATGCAGGGGGTTCGGTCGCGAGCTTCCGACGACGATCACGCTTAGCCCGCGCCCCCGTCGTCTTTTTCTTCGCCTTAGCCTTAGCCTTGCCCACAGATGCCTCCCAGCACAAAACCACACAACTGAGCAGGTATTTTAAATCAAAAAGAGCTGGCCGGGCAAAGCCCGACCAGCTCACAAACTTTCCCTCAGCCAATGGTCCCGAGAGGTTATCCGAAGGCCCGCCCGCCGGGAGGGGTTTCTTCCGAGCGATCCCGCAGCGCGAAGCGCGAGGACCAGCGAGGAAGAAACCCCGCAGGCGGTCGGGCCGGTGGGAAGGATGGCCTTTCGACCTACTCCTTCTCGACCGCGCGCATGATCGCCTTGTAGATCTCCATCAGCGGGATGATCAGGAAGGCCAGGCCCAGGGCAGCGACAACGCCCTTGAACTCAAGCGTCACGGGGCCAAAGAACATCTCGGCAAGCGTCGGCTGCACGGTTACGATCACCGTCAGCACCAGTGCCAGCGCGGCGGAAGCCCACAGCCACTTGTTCTGCTTTTTCATGGTGAACAGCGACGCACGACGGCTGCGCATATTGAAGCAGTGGAAAATCTCGACCATGTTGAGCGTGATGAACGCCATCATCACGCCTTCTTCGTCGGCATTGCCGGCGATCATATCGGCGATATGGATGTAGCCCATGTCAAAGTACACGCCCACAAAGAAGCTCGCCAGCACCAGCACGGTGATGATTAGGCCCTGGACCACACAGTCCAGACCCATATGTCCGGCAAAGACACCGTCCTTGGCGTTGCGCGGCTTGCGCTTCATGATGTCGCCCTCGGCATCCTCCATGCCCAGCGCGAGCGCGGGGAAACAGTCGGTGACCAGGTTCACCCACAGCAGCTGCACCGGCTGGAAGATGGTAAAGCCGATGAGCGTGGCGATAAACACCGAGAACACCTCGGCAAGGTTAGCCGAAAGCAGGAACTGGATGACCTTGCGGATGTTGTCGTAGATGCGACGACCCTCTTCACAGGCGCCGATGATGGTAGCGAAGTTGTCATCGGCAAGTACCATGTCGGCGACGTTCTTGGTGACGTCGGTGCCGGTGATGCCCATGCCCACGCCGATGTCGGCGCGCTTGATGGACGGGGCGTCGTTGACGCCATCGCCCGTCATGGCCACGATCTGGTCACGCGACTTCCAGGCCTCGACGATGCGGGTCTTGTGCTCGGGCTGGACGCGGGCGTACACGCCGTAGTCCTCGATGTGCGCGTCGAGCTCCTCGTCGCTCATGCGATCGAGGTCGGCACCGGTGATGGCATGGCTGCGATCGGTGACGATGCCCAGCTGCTTGGCGATGGCCACGGCGGTGTCGATGTGGTCGCCCGTGATCATGACGGTGCGAATGCCAGCGTCGTGGGCCTCGCGGATGGCTTCGGCGACCTCGGGGCGGACCGGGTCGATCATGCCGGACAGGCCGCAGAAGACCAAGTCGTGCTCGAGCGCAGCGGGGCTGCAGTCGCTCGGGACCTCGGTGTAGGTGCGGCTTGCCAGCGCCAGCACGCGCAGAGCCTCGTCGGCCATGGCCTTGTTGGCGGCCACGAGCTCGGCGCGACGCTCCTCGGTCAGCGGGACGACCTTTTCGCCCTCGTAGATATGGGTGCACAGGCCGATCACCACGTCGGGCGCGCCCTTGGTGTACTGCTCGTACTCGCCATCCAAGGTCTCGACGATCACGGACATCATCTTGCGGCCCGAGTCGAACGGGGCCTCGCCCACGCGCGGATGCTCGGCAGTCAGGCCGGTGAGGCCAGCCTTGCCGGCGTCGTTGACGAGCGCGCACTCGGTCGGCTCGCCCACGGCCTCGCCCAGCTCCTCGTCCCACTGAGCATCGGAGCACAGCGCCATGCCGGCCAGGAACTTCTCCTTGGGCGCAGCGAGCTCGTGCTTGACGACGGTCATCTTGTTCTGGGTAAGGGTACCGGTCTTGTCGGAGCAGATGGTCTGTGTGCAGCCAAGGGTCTCGACAGCAGAGAGCTTGCGGATAATCGCCTGGCGCTTGGCCATCTTGGTCACGCCAAGCGAAAGGACGATGGTCACGACGGCAACAAGGCCCTCGGGGATGGCGGCGACGGCGAGCGAGACGGCAACCATAAAGGTGTCGAGCAGGGCAGTCGGATCGGTAAGGACGTTGCCCACGCCGTGGCGGAGGATGTCAACGCCAAAGATGACGACGCAGATGACGATCACCATGATGGTGAGGATGCGGCTGAGCTCGGCGAGCTTCACCTGCAGCGGCGTGAGCTCTTCCTTGGCCTCGGCCAGGGCGCCGGCGATCTTGCCCATCTCGGTGTTCATGCCGGTGCCGACCACGACGGCGCGACCACGGCCGTACACGACGGTGGAGCCCATATAGCACATGTTCTTACGGTCGCCGAGCGGCACGTCGTCGGTGCCGGCGGCGAGCTCGATCACGTTGGCATGCTTCTCGACGGGCACGGACTCGCCGGTGAGCGCGGCCTCTTCGATCTTCATCGTGGCGCTCTCGAGCACGCGGCAGTCGGCCGGGACGGAGTCGCCCGCCTCGAGCATGATCACGTCGCCGGGCACGAGCTCGGCGCTCGGCAGGTGCACGAGCTTGCCGTCGCGTAGCACCTTGGACTGCGCCGCACTCATCTCCTGCAGGGCCTCGAGGGCCTCCTCGCTCTTGGCTTCCTGGACCACGCCCAGCACCGAGTTGACGATAACGACGAACATGATGATGGCAACATCGGCAAAGTCCGCCTCGCCCTTGACCATGCCCGTAAGCGCGCTGATAACCGCGGCCGCGATCAGCATGATGACCATGGGGTCTGCCATCTGCTCAAAGAAGCGCTTCCACAGCGGTGTCTTTTCGGCTTCCTCGAGCTTGTTAGGGCCTGTCTTGGCGAGACGCGACGACGCCTCGTCGTTGCTTAGGCCGAGGTTCTCATCGACGCCCTGGTCGCTGAGTACCTCCGCCGCGGCGGACAGGTATTCCTTTTGCATATAGAGTCCCCTCCTGGGATTCGGGCCACTCAGCAGATTGATGCCCGATCATAATTCCCAGGAGAAGGGCAAGGGCTCATCAAGGCTGCCGTGCTGAGCGGCAGTTGATAGTGGAGCTATGGTACCCCAAAGCAACGCGTCTAGCCAAAACAATCCATTTGGAAATATGGTCCATAAGCAACGATGCAGACCGTATGATGCTCAACATTGATAAAACGTTTTTTCTTCGGTGCGTCGCCAAACTAAAATATCGCCCAGATAGCAGCGGTTAGAACGGTTGGTAAAGTTTTTGCATATACCGTTTTTTCGCAAAAAATGAACTTCTAATTCGGCATACGGTCGATTTTTTGGGGTATTCGGTCGGCATTTCGTTATAATCATTTCAGTTTTATTTCTTATGGTTTATCTATCAGCGCAAGACGATGTCAGATGGAGGTCTGAATGTACAAGCGCACCAAGATTGTATGCACCATGGGTCCCGCCTGCGATAGCGACGAGACCATCCGCGAGATGATCAAGGCGGGCATGAACGTCGCCCGTTTTAACTTCTCGCACGGATCCTACGACGAGCACCACGGTCGCATCGAGCGCGTCCGTCGTATTTCCAAGGAGCTCGGTCTGCCCGTCGGCATCCTGCTCGATACCAAGGGCCCCGAGGTCCGCACCGGCCTTCTGGTCGACGGCAAGAAGGTTGCCGTCAAGACCGGCGACAAGATCGTCGTCACCGCTCAGCCCACGTCCGAGGATTTCCACGGCACCGCTGAGCACATCTCCCTCGACTACCTGGCTCTGCCCTCCGAGGTCGAGAAGGGCTCCCTCATCCTGATCGATGACGGCCTGGTTGCCCTCGAGGTCGAGTCCGTCGACGGCCAGGACATGACCTGCGTCGTCAAGAATGACGGCCTGATCGGCGAGCGCAAGGGCGTCAACATGCCCAACGTCAACATCTCGCTGCCCGCCATCACCGAGCGCGATCGTCAGGACATCCTCTTTGGCCTGACCGAGAACATCGACTACATCGCCGCTTCCTTCATCCGTGACGGCGAGTCCGTCCGTGGCATCCGCAAGCTTTGCCGCGAGAACGGCGGCGAGCACGTGACGATCTTCCCGAAGATCGAGTGCGCCCTGGGCGTCGAGAACTTCGACGAGATCCTCGAGGCTTCCGACGGCATCATGGTCGCCCGTGGCGACCTGGGCATCGAGATCAAGCCCGAGCTCGTTCCCCACATCCAGAAGGAAATCATCGCCAAGTGCAACGCGGCCTACAAGCCCGTCATCACTGCTACGCAGATGCTCGACTCCATGCAGCAGAACCCGCGCCCGACGCGCGCCGAGGTTGCCGACGTTGCTAACGCCATCTACGACGGCACCGACGCCGTTATGCTCTCTGGCGAGTCCGCTGCCGGTAAGTACCCGGTCGAGGCCGTTAAGATGCAGGCCAGCATTGCTCTCGAGACCGAGAAGTACCTCCCGGCCCACGCTCCGCTCGAGGTTCCGGCCGATGCTCACGGCACCCGCGTCGTCAACAACGTTGTGGGTATGTCCGCTGTGAACATGGCTACCACCGTTGGCGCCAAGTGCATCACCGTGCCGACGACCACCGGTCGTACCGCTCGCCTGATCTCGCACTTCCGTCCCAACATGCCGATCTGCGCGTTCTCCCGCCACGAGTGGGCCGTCCAGCAGATGATCATGTACTGGGGCGTTATCCCGCATCAGGCCGAGATTACCCAGGGCACCGTCAACGGCACGATCGTCAAGGCGATCGAGACCGCTAAGGAGCTCGGCTACGTCGAGGCCGGCGATTTGACCGTCGCCACCGCCGGCGATCCCCGCATGAGCGTCCAGCTCGAGGACAAGGTCTCCTCGACCAACGTCGCTTACGTCGCTCAGGTGCGCTAAATCACACTTGCAAGCACACTGCATTGCAAAGGGCCCGGAAGGCTTCGCCTTCCGGGCCCTTTTTCTGTGCCAGTGCCCACTGCACAGCATGACACGCACTCATTTCTTTACCAAATGAGTCCAAATCGCCCCTCCAAGCCCTAAAAATGAACTTTCTTGCTGCGGAAATGTTCGCCCGATGGCGAAACCACACCTTACCCGACGCTGCTAAATCGTTTTAGCAGGAGCCAGATCGACCTGGTTTTCGGAAGTATGCGGCAAATTCTGAGACCCCCGAGCACGCCCTGTTTTTTCGCAACAAAATGCCTGATAAACTGGCCTTAAAAGCCAGGTCTGCTCATAGGATTCAGATTTTGCCGCATACTTCCGGATTGACGCTGGCATCGCACGGTCCAAAAGCACATTTCGACCAGGAGGATATCATGGACCTGACGCTATGCGGTCAATCCGCTTTTTACTATCACCGTATCCCGCCGCAGGTATTAGGCCTTTACCCCGCCATTAGCCTTGGCAATATGGATCGCAGATGTTGCGGCCTCGGAAGTCATGCAGTTGTAAAAGACCTGCTTCACACACCGCTTCACAGGCTTGTATTCACTCGGGCACAATCCGGGTCGCGAAGCCTGTTTAAATCGCACCTCCTGACCCAAGAGCCGCCTCCTGGGTCGTTTAGGCAGACTGAGCATGGGTTTGATGTCACTTCACCGGAGTTCACGCTGCTCAGCCTTGCCACGCAGGTCTCACGCAGCCAGTTACTCATGGCTTGCTACGAGATGTGCGGCTCCTTTGCAGTGTTTAAGCCCTGCGAGCGAACGCGACAACAACTCGATGAAGCTATTTCGCTTAAGCTCATTCCGCCCAACTGCGGCTGGGAGCGAGTTAACGACACCAAGGGCAATGACACCAACTTGTGGAAGCGCACGCCGCTTCTTACCGCAACGGATATCGCCGCGTTCGCCAAGCAAGCCGCAGGCCTGCGCGGCGTCAAACAACTGCGTTGGGCGGCCGAGCACATGACGGGGCAGACCGCCTCGCCCTTCGAAGTCCAGACGTCCATACTCATCTCGCTCCCCCGCGACGAGGGCGGCTTGGGCATCGACATCACCAATAACGCGCGCATCCCGCTCAGCGAAGCTGCACGTTCGCTGTATAACAAAACCTGCTGTTACGCCGATATCCTCATCGAAAGCGCCACCGACAGCATGGGCGTCATTCTGGAATGTCAAGGCCGCTTAGCCCACGACAGCGAAGCCGCGAGCCTCTCCGATGCCGAACGTGCCACCGCACTCACGAGCATGGGCTACGACGTCATCCAAATCACCTATGACCAGATTAAGGATAAGAAAAGCTTCGACCACATAACCGAGCTCATCCATAAAAAGGCTGGGCTTCCCTACACCCCAAAGACCAAACAGGAGCGTACTGCCGAAGATACCCTGCGGCAAGAGCTATTTGTCGATTGGGTTGAGCTATTCACTGTCAAGCCGGCCGGCTAGCAGCTAGCGATCAGGGGGACTGCGGGAACGTCAGAAGCAGCAACGCGAGCCGCAAATCCCGCCTCGGTCAGCTCGATGACCTCGGTAAACGTTGCATCGAAAAACTCCTCGGTTAGCAGGCGATACGGCGGATGATCGGGCTCGCCGGGGTTTTCGCGTACAATCTCGTGCATGACGCCGATAGTCTTGAGCACATATTCTTTATGGATGGGATACTGCCCAAAACGCGTCGCAGCGGTATAGAGGCGATCGGTCGCACGCGGAATGGAAACGATGCCCAGCGTCTTGCCAAACCAGTCAAAATCGCCCTGCTTTTTAATGCGGAATTCCTCGCACGGCTTGCCGCCGTGCGCCTCCAGGTACTGATTCACGCGCGTATTCCATACGGTATCGGCCACCAGATGCGACCAGACGCCCAGCGTTAAATCGAGCAACGACTGCGCCACATCTTCGGACGCAAGCGAGAACTCACAGGCGCCGGGACCGACAACCGGCTCGGCATCCCTGTAGCGCTGGGGATAGTGCACGCGATTCAGTCGCTCGCGTTCCTCGATAATCGAGGTCGCCGCGGCCGGAGCACCGGTGGGCAAACTTTTAAGCAACGGTGCCACATAGGTATCCCAGAACTCATGCTCACGAGGCTTAGGGATAGGCTCGGGCTTGGCAAAGTGCGTAATGCGGTACGGGATGGGATCGGCAATGCCGGGAACCATATAGCCCACAAAAATGTCCGGAACCACGCAGCCAAACAAAAAGGCATTGCGGTCGCGCACGCTATCGGCAAGCACGCTAGCACGTGTCAGCAAGCGCTCCGTTTGAGCGATATGAATGTTCCAGCTTGGCATAGCCACCCCCATAAAAAACCTGGATAACTATACCATCACGGCAAAGCCGCGCGGGCGGCTACGCATCCTCTACGCAGCAACTATTCCGCAGCACCGCTCTCGGTTCCATACGACGGCGAAGGCGCCTCGACCACATGGTGATATCGATCGATATAGATGGCACGGGCCCCCAAGCGGCGCACCAAATCTTGATGGTGCGTACTCATCAAAACCGTCTTACCGGCAGCAACGTAGGCCAGCAAAAAGTTGACTACGATGTCGCACGAATCCTCATCGAGCCCATTGGTGGGCTCATCGAGCACTAGGATATCGGGGTTCATCGATACGACTGCCGCCAGCGCAACGCGCTTCTTTTGCCCGCCCGAAAGCTGATAGGGCGAGGCATCGACCAGATCGGCAACCTGGAACAGCTCCATGGCATCGCGGACGCGGCGCTCGAGCTCGTCTGTCGGCAGCCCCATCTGCGCGGGACCAAAAGCAACTTCCTCGCCCACCGTGGCACAGAACAGCTGGGCGTCGGCATTCTGGAACACAAAGCCCACGCGCTGATGAAAACGCTGAGCGGCTGCGGAATCCTTGAGATATGCCGCATCGACCACGCGCCCATCGAACAGGTACGCACCCGCGTCCGTGAGCTCAAGGCCGTTAATAAGGCGCATGATCGTCGTCTTGCCACAACCGTTAGGACCAAGCAGGGCAACGAGTTCACCACGATCGACCTGCAGCGAAACGCCGTCGACCACCGTATGCCCCGTATATGAGAACACCACGTTGCGCAGCTCGATGAGCGGCGCGGCCTCGCCGCCCGCACCGTTCGTGCCCGCCGCACTATTCATATCGATCGTCAAAACGTCGCCCTTCCCTATTTGCATCCCCAGCAAGAACCAGCAGCGCCTACAGCACGGCGCACAACACTGCCAGCAGTGCCACGCCGGCCGCATAGACCGCATCGCGCCAGCCAAACGCGGCGCGCACGGGCGCCGGATACGCACCGGCAAAGCCGCGGCAAAGCATAGCCTCGTCCATCGCGTGGCTACATTCCATCGCCTTGATAAACGTCATGCCCATGATACCCGCCAGCGAGTCGGTGCGCGAAAAACCCGCAGGCGCGGAACCGGCGCTGCGCAGCATGACCGATTCGCACAGATCGTGCGCCGTGCGTCCCAGCACCTCGATA
Source organism: uncultured Collinsella sp. (assembly GCA_902388545.1). Taxonomy (GTDB): domain Bacteria; phylum Actinomycetota; class Coriobacteriia; order Coriobacteriales; family Coriobacteriaceae; genus Collinsella. The sequence continues at coordinate 7,694 of CABMPS010000003.1, read as the reverse complement.
TGCTTGAGCGCCATATCGAAAGTAAAGATGACCTCGTCGGGCAGGTGCAACATTTTGAGCGCCGCCGACATGCGGCTCCAGGTAAGCGTCCATGAAACGCCCAGCACAAGCGACACATTAATGAACGTCTTGAGCGCAATCTTGAGCATGGCGCCCGTGGCAGACGCGCCCAGCAGCAGGGCAGGTAGTGCCAAAACCACCGCGAGCCCCGCAGCGCCAAGTGCCGGCACAAAGGTTGCCCGCAGCCCGCGTAGGGGGCGCACGGCAACGAGCACCAGCGCGATAGCCGCCATCAACATGAGGTACAGCGGGCTCTGTGTCAGGTACACGCACAGAACGCAGACGAACATCCCCACCAGGCGTACCGGCGCCGAAACGCAAGAAAGGGCGCGGTCGACCATCGACCCGCCCTCGTGTGCGCCTCCACCCAGGCGAACCCGCTCAAGCAGGCTCGCCAGGTGCAGGACATTCTTTTGCATCACACGATGTCGAGCCCCCGCGGGCTCGTAACGCTGCTCGACCGTAAGCCAGCTAGGCAGCTCGGCTATTGCCATGAGCACCGCTTTCCTTGACCGTCAGCGAGACCAGGCGGAATGCGATGGTCAGCACCGCCACGCCAATCACGCCCGAGAGGATATACATGGCAGCCTGGCCGGCAAAGCCAAGACCCTGCTCCTCGGAATAGGCCTGCAGATAATCGCCCGTGGGCAGGGCGTCGGCAAAGGTCGGGGTATCGAGGCCGACCGAAGCCTGCAGGCTGTCGTCGCCAGCCTCCTGAACGGCGGTCGCGGCGCCCTCGGCGTCCCACTCACCCCAGGCGTCACCGGTGGCGAGCAAGCCGAGCGGCGTAGCCACGACAAGCACGGCGACCAGAATGAGCGTGGGGACCAGCGAGGTCTTCTTAGCGGCAGCGCTCTCGGCAGCAAGCTGGCCATCGACGGCCTCGGGCCCGACGATAACGCTCGGCGCCGTCTTCTTAATGAAACCATAGATGGCGGCCGTCGCCACGCCCTCGACCACGCCGGCAACCAGCATATGCGGGATCAACATGGCAGGAATAGCCACGGACAGCGGGAAGGGGCAGTACAGCGGAGCGCCCGAAGCGTTGGTGAAGAGCATCGGCTGAATACCAAACTCGATTGCCGCGCACAGGGCCGCCAGGCACAGGCCGACCCAGCCGCTCACGATGGCCGAAACCGAGGTGCCCCAGCTCTTGTCGTGCAGACGGCTGTTGAGCGCACGGAACACGATAGCAGCGGTAAACGGCAGCACAAAGGCCATGTTAAAGCAGTTGGCGCCAAACGACAGAACGCCGCCGTCGCCAAACAGCAGCGCCTGCAGCGCGAGTGCAACCGAGACTGCAATGGCAGCAGCCTCGGGGCCCAGCAGCAGCGTGATGAGCGCGCCACCAACAGCGTGACCAGTGGTGCCGCCGGGCAGCGGCACGTTGAACATCATGAGCAAAAAGGAGAACGCAGCGCAAATACCCAGAAAGGCCATATGCTCGCGATCGAGCGTGGCGCGCACTTTCTTGATGCAGTGAACCCATACGGGCACCATCGCCACCGCCATAACGGCATCGGTCTGCGGGGACAGGTAGTTATCTGGAATGTGCATATACGCCTCCCGGTTGCCGGCACATGGGATTGCAGCGCCGCTTGAACCATTTCATCAGTGTTACGAGCTAGATGATTCGTAACACGCCGCAGGCTATAATAGCAAAACGGCGCGCCGCCACAAAAGCAGCACGCCGTTATGTAATGCGCGTGTCATATATGCAGGGTCAACGGTGCCTTATTCCGAACACCGCGGTCACGCAGAGGCCACAGCAACCGCCATCAGGCCCTACACTCCCATCGCAAATCCTAGCCGCGGACCTCGCCGTTTACGCCCTTGCACACCTTGGTGACAATCTTCTGGTGCGCCTTCTCGACCTCTTCGCTGGTGAGCGTGTGGTCATCAGAGCGATACGTAAGTGCGAAGGCCATGGACTTCTTGCCCTTGCCGATGCGAACCGGATCGCGGTAGACATCGAACAGGCGCACGCCCTCGAGCAGCTTGCCGCCGGCACTCGTAATACGACGCTCAAGATCCTCGCAGGTCACAGTGTTGTCGACCACGATAGCAAGGTCGTGCTCAACGGCCGGGTACTGCGAGAACTCACGGTAGTTCTCCTGATTGCGGGCGCCCTTGATCAGCTTGTCCAGATCGAGCTCAAAGGCAACGACAACCTCGTCAATGCCCATAGCCTCGCGCGCCTCGGGGTGAATCTCGCCGACCCAGCCCAGCACGGTGCCGCCGGACAGAACCTCAGCCGCACGGCCCGGCTGCAAAAAGGCATAGCCCTCGCCCTCGACGGGACGGAAGCGGACCTTCTCGATGCGCAGCTGGGCGAGCAGCTCCTCGACAATGCCCTTGCCAAAGAAGAAACGTAGCTTGCGGTACTTCATGTTCCAAGACTGCTCGCTCCACTGACCCGAGAGCACACCCGCCACGGACTTGGTCTCCTTGGGCAGGCTGGCGTTCTCGCGACCGTGGAACAGGCTGCCGACCTCGTACAGATGCACGTTAGGCGTGCCGTGGGCCTCGTTGTAGGCCACAGACTGCAGCAGACCCGGCAGCAGCGAGCGGCGCATCTCGGTCTGCTCGGCCACCAGCGGGTTCATGAGAACCACGGGGCAGCCGCGGCCCTCGGTGGACATACCGATCTTCTCCAGGTCGCCCGGGGCGGCAAAGCCAAAGGTCGTGGTCTCGTTGAGGCCGCAGGCGCGCAGGATCTCGCCGACCTTGCGGGTGAGCTTCTGCTCGCGGGTCAGGCCGCCGATGTGGTTCTTGGCAGCCGGGATGGTCGCCGTCACACGGCCCATGCCCCATAGGCGCAGGACCTCCTCGATCAGGTCAATCTCGCGCGGCAGGTCGGGACGGAAGCTCGGCGGGGTAACCATAAAGTCCTCGCCGTCGCGCTCGACGGTGCAGCCCAGACGGGTAAGCGAACGCTCGATAAAGTCGGGCTCGATGTCGGCACCGCAGATGGCATGCACGCGGGCCAGGCGCAGCTTAATGCTGTCGATGGTCTTGGGCGCGGGGAAAACATCGACATAGCCGGGAGCAACCTCGCCGCCGGCGATCTCCTCGATGAGCGCGCAGGTAACGTTGGCGACATCCACGCAGCCAGTCTCGTCAACCTGGCGCTCAAAGCGAATGGAGGCGTCGGAGATCAGCGACAGATCGCGGCTGGTGTGCGAGGTGCGACCGGCGTTGAAGCAAGCGCTCTCGACCATCACGTCGACGGTGTCGTCCTCGATCTCGGAATCCATGCCGCCCATAACGCCGGCCAACGCCACGGGGCGCTCGCCGTCGGTGATAAGGCCCATGCCGGCGTCGAGCACGCGCTCTTCGCCATCGAGCGTCGTGAATTTCTCATCCTGCTGGGCGGCGCGAACCACCACGCGACGGTGGCCATCGCGCTCGGCAAAGGTGTCCAGGTCAAAGGCGTGCAGCGGCTGACCGGTGAGCATCATCACGTAGTTGGTGATGTCGACGATGTTGTTGTGCGGACGCACGCCCAGGGCGTTAAGGCGCTTGACCATCCAGTCGGGCGACGGGCCGACCTTCACGTTGCGCACGATGCGGGCGACATAGCGGTCGCACAGGCCCTCGTCGGCAATCTCGACGGAAAGCTCGTCGTCGGTCGCGCGGCCAGTCTCCGCCTTGATGGCGGGCAGCTCAACGTGGAAATCGCGATCGAAAATGGCGCCGGTCTCGCGGGCCATGCCGATCATGGACAGGCAGTCGGGGCGGTTGGGCGTGATCTCGCAGTCGAGCACAGTATCACTCGAGCCCACATACTCGGCAAACGGCATGCCGCAGGGCGTATCCTCGGGCAGGATCATAATGCCAGAGTGGTCGCCGCCCAGGCCGAGCTCGCGTGCGGAGCAGTTCATGCCCATGGACACGACGCCGCGAAGCTTGCTCTTCTTGATCTTGACGTCGCCGGGCAGAACTGCGCCGATCATGGCCGTGACGATGTGGTCGCCGGCCTCGAAGTTCTGCGCACCGCAGACGATCTGCAGCGGAGCGGGATTGCCGTCAGCGTCGAGGTTCTTGTCACCCACGTCGACCGAGCACACATACATATGGTCGCTATCGGGGTGCGGGGTCTTGGTGAGCACCTTGGCGGTCACTACATGGTCGAAGGACTCGCCCACGGTGTCGATCGCCTCGACCTCGGTGCCGGTACGGATATATTCGTCCGAAAGGGTCTTAGGATCCTCCGGAATATCGATCATGGTCTTGAGCCAGTCGTAAGAAACGCGCATCTAACTGGTCTCCTTTCATAAATGCGGCTTTGAGCCAAAACTGCAACGGAGACGGGTTTTCCAAGTGCCGCAGATTGCCTTGAAAGAGGAGGGCCGCGTACTTAGGTACGCAACCGACGATTGAAAGGCAAGGTGCGGTGCTTGGGAAAGCCGCCGGGCCTAGAACTGATTTAAGAAGCGCATATCGCCCGTCATGAGCGTTCTGAGGTCGGGCAGGTCGTAGCGCAGGGCCGCGACGCGCTCGGCGCCAATGCCAAAGGCGAAGCCGGTATACTTCTCGGGGTCGATGCCACAGTTGATAAGAACGTTGGGGTCGACCATGCCGCAGCCCAGAATCTCGATCCAGCCGCTGTGCTTGCAGAAGTTGCAGCCCTTGCCGCCGCACACGTGGCAGCTCACGTCCACCTCGCAGCTGGGCTCGGTGAAGGGGAAGAAGTGCGGGCGATAGCGCGTCTTGCGGTCCTCGCCAAACATGCACTTAACAAAGTAGTCGAGCGTGCCCTTAAGGTCGCCAAAGGTAATGCCCTCGTCGACGACCAGACCCTCGATCTGGTTGAACTGCGGAAGGTGGCAGGCATCGGCCGTGTCGGGACGGTAGACGGTGCCCGGGCAAATCATGTAGATGGGCGGCTTTTGCGACTCCATGGTGTGGATCTGCACGCCCGAGGTCTGGGTGCGCAGCAGCACGTCGGACTCGCCGTGGGCGTGGGCCTCGGGGTGCGCGACGCTGCCGGGGTTATTGTCGACCACGTAGAAGGTATCGCGGGCCGAGCGGCTCGGGTGATCCATGGGGGCGTTGAGCGCGGTGAAGTTGTAGTAGGAGGTGTCGACCATGGGACCGGACTCGACGGTGTAGCCGATGCCGCAGAAGATGTCCTCGGCCTCCTCGATGATCTGCTTGATCAGGTGCTGGTGGCCGATCTGCGGACGGATGCCCGGCAGCGTGATGTCGACGGCGTCGTGCTCGAGTGCGCGCTTGAGGGCGGTGGCCTTCATCTCGGTGTTGCGCTCGTCGAGCATGCCCTCGATCAGCTGGCGCATCTCGTTGGCGCGCTTGCCCATCACGGGACGATCCTCGGGGGCGAGCTTGCCCATCATGCGCATCAGGCCGGTGATGCGGCCCTTGCGGCCGAGCAGCTCAACGCGCGCAGCCTCGAGCTTGGCTGCGTCGTCGGCGCCTGCGACGAGCTCCTTGGCCTCTTCCTCGAGTTTGACCAGATCATCAATCAGACTCATGTCTTCCCTTTCGTCTCTCGCGCTCTCCGTTTGCCGAGGCGGCTGCCGCCGTCTGACGTTGCGAAAACGCGGCCCGGTTCGGTAATAAAAAAACCGTCCTCGGGCATGTGCATTGCCCAAGGACGGTTGAATTCCGCGGTACCACCTTGTTTGACCCGGCGGATGTCTGGCCCGCCGTGCCCACTCTGCGCCCCTTATCGCGAGGCTCACGGCTTCCCTACTGGGGCTTCGCCGCCGCTGGCCGCGCGCCCGTTGAGGTCGCTGCTCGGGAGTGAACGCTTGGCCCTTGCCACCGCAGGAAGGCTTGCAGCCCATGGCCTTCCCTCTCTTGCCGGCGACGCGGCGGGCAAAACCCTCTCCGTCAACGCATTGGGCTACAGGATAACACATTCTGCGAGCATATCGCCGCGTTCCGTTTTGTTCGTGCTGGGTACAAGGCAGGTAGCTGTGCAAACTGGCCGCGCCGCCGCGTGCGACGGGCAACCTGCGAGATCAAGGATATGGTATGGGAAAGAACAAGGATAAGATGGCCAAGCCCGCAGCGGGCAAGACATCCAAAGGCATGAAGGTCGATAAGGCCGTCAAAAAATTCCGCAAGCTCGAAGGCAAGCTGTGGACTCGTGAGTACCTGCTCAAGATTGCCGAGTTTGACGGCGCGACCATTGCCCCCGCCAACGGCGCCGCGGCCCGCGCCGATGCTATGGGCACCCTTGCTGGCGAGCATCACAAGCTGCTGACCAGCAAAAAGTCTGTCGAACTTGTGCGCTCGCTGGCACGAGAGACCGTCGCGGGCGGACATGTAGACGACCCGCAGCTGCTCGACGAGATCCGCGTGCTCGGCCGCGACCAGCGTGAGGCAAGCGTCATTCCCACCGAGGAGGCTGAGGCCTGGACCAGGCTCACCTGCGAGGCCGACGCCGTGTGGCACAAGGCCAAGACGGCCAATGACTGGGCGAGCTTTGAGCCCTATGTAGATAGAATCGTCGCCCAACTTAAGCATCAGGCCGAGCTCATGGACCCCAAGCGCGACCCATACGATGTTTGGCTCGACCAGTACGAGCGTGGCCTTTCCGCCAAGAACTTCGACGCGTTTTGCGACGAGGTCAAGGCCACGGTCGTACCGCTCGTGCATGCCATTGGCGAGCGCGGCCAGCAGCCCGCTGCCGACTTTTTGCAGGCCCGCGTGCCTGAGGCCGCCCAGCGCGCCATGAGCTTTGACCTTATGAAGCTCGTCGGCCTGGACCTGGACGACACCACGCTCGCCTTTACCGAGCATCCGTTTAGCGAGGGCTTCTCGGTGGGCGACGCACGCATCGCAACGCACATCTACGAGGACGACTGCATCTCCAACGTCTACAGCATCATCCACGAGGCAGGACACGCCGCCTACGAGCTAGGCGTCAATCCCGCCTATGCGCGCACGTGCCTGGAGGGCGGCACCTCCATGGGCATCCACGAGAGCCAGAGCCGCTTCTTTGAGAACACCGTGGGCCGCAGCCGCGCCTTTATGGGACCGCTGCTGCAGGTGCTGCGCCGTCACGCGCCCGAGGCCTACAGCGACGTGGACGAGGACACGCTCTACCGCGCCGTGAACATTGCGCAGCCGTCGCTGATCCGCACCGAGGCCGACGAGCTCACCTATCCGCTGCATATTATGGTGCGCTACGAGATTGAACGCATGCTGTTTGCCAGCGAGGCCACGGCCAAGGACATCCCCGCGCTTTGGAACCGCTTTATGAACGAGTACCTGGGCATTCCCGTTCCCGACGACACGCACGGCTGCCTGCAGGATACGCACTGGAGCGGCGGCTCGTTTGGCTACTTCCCCACCTATGCGCTGGGTAGCGCCTACGACGCCATGTTTGTGCCGGCCATGTGCCGCGACGGTGTCGACCTTAACGGCGCCTGTGCGAGCGGCGACCTGGCGCCCGTCCGCGCCTGGCTGGGTGAGCGCATTTGGCAGTGGGGCCGCGCCAAGGACGCGCCGGAGCTCATCAAGGGCGCCTGCGGCATGGCGTTCGATGCCCGCTACTACTGCAGCTACCTGCAGGACAAGTTCACCACGCTGTATCAGCTGTAAAGCTTAGGCGACACGCCAACGCAAAGGGGGCGCCGCGTCACGCGCCCGGAAGATATGGC
>CABMPS010000002.1 GCA_902388545.1 uncultured Collinsella sp. | reverse complement strand
TCACAACATTCGATGAAAATCTCGAAAACGAGGAAAAGCGTCGAATGTTGTGACGGTTTTTGCCCAGAGGATCGCTCCTCATCCAAAAAATCCGCTTGACTGTATTGCAACAACACAGCGCAACGTAAGGGGTGTCCGATAACGGGCGCCCCTTTTTAAGTGGCAACGTGGCTGCGAATCCGGAGCGCCCCCAACAAGAAAGGTGGGGAGATGGAAGCGGAAAAGAAGGCGTTTAAGATCACCAAGCGCGAAATTGGCTTTGTGCTGGGTATCGTTGTCTTTTTGCTAGTGAAGTTTCTTCCTTTGGCGGAGCTGAGCTCGACGGTCGAGCTTACGGTCGGCGGTCAGACCTGTCTGGCACTGACGCTCGCCACGGTGGTGTTCTGGGCATGTGGCGTGGCACAGCCGGGCTTTGTGGGCCTGCTCTACTGCGCGCTGCTCGTTCTGTTTAAGGTGTGCGTGGACGACACGGGCGCCGCGAGCATCTCGGCGACGGTCGCCTCCACGTTTAGCTCGTGGACCAAAGCCACCATGTGGCTCGTCATCGGCGCCTACCTCATCGCCAGTGCAGTCAAGGAGTCGGGCCTGGGCGAGCGCATCGCCTATGCGTTCATGCTCAAGTTCGTGCGCGACGCCAAGTCGCTCATCATCTCGATCTTCGCGCTCACCTTTGTGCTGTCGCTGCTGATCCCGCATCCGTTCCCCCGCGCTTTCCTCATTCTCGCCGTCGTCTCGGTCATCGCCGAGTCCGCCGGCTACGGTGACGACGACCGCGGCAAGCTCGGCTTCCTCGTGTTTGCCGCTGCCGCTCCGGGTTCCATGTTCTTCCTGACGGGCGATTCCACGCTCAACCCGCTCGTTGCGCAGTACAGCGCCGAGGCCGGCGGCATGAGCCCGTCGTTCGTTGACTGGTTCTTGTACATGAGCGTGCCTATGCTGGTCGCGCTGCTGTGCACCCTGTTCCTGGGCCTCTTCCTCTTTAAGCCCAGCAAGGAACTCGTCTACGATCGCGAGCAGATCGTGGCCAAGCAGGCTGCGCTCGGCAAGCTCTCCGTCAAGGAGATCCGCACCATCGTGTGGCTTGTCATCGCCATCGCGCTGTGGCTCACCGTCTCGGGCGACTATATCGGCTGGGTCACCCTAGCCATTGGCGTCGCGCTCGCCATGCCCATCATCGGCGAGGTCCTCACGCCCGCCAGCTGGAACGCCGTCGACATCAAGTCCCTCATGTTCCTGACGGCCGCCATGGCCGTGGGCTCCGTGGGCGGTGCCACCGGCATGAACGCCTGGATCGCCGACGTTGTGCTTCCCAGCTCCGTGCCCGAGAACATCTTCCTGTTCGCCCTGCTTGTCGCCGCGCTCTCCATGATCATCCACATGTTCATGGGTTCGGTCATGGCCGTGCTCGGCGTGTGCGTGCCGGCGTTCATCAGCTTCGCGGCCGGCTCCAGCGTGAGCCCGCTCGCCGTGGCGCTCATCGTCTTCACGTCCATCAACATCCACTACATCCTACCGTTCCATAACCTGCCGATCCTTATCGGCGAGGGCAAGGACGCCGGCGGCTACACCTCCAAAGAGGCCATGCGCATGGGCATTCCCCTCACTGCGGTCGTCTTTATCGTCGTGCTGGTCGAGGCCGCCTGGTTCCACCTCTTTGGCCTGATGTAAGCGGTCGAGTGCTTGGCTGTAATTAGCCGAGTGCTTGAACTGCGAGTGCCCGAGCGCCCCATCCATGAGCGCCGTGGCCCCACTACGTTCCCCAGCCCGGCGGCACTCCCGCCGCCGGGCACTCTCCCGAAAGGAGCACGCTATGTCCACTACCGATGCTTCCCAGATCCACGACCTGCGCTCCGCGCTCGACTTTTTGCGCGAGATGCCGGGCCAGCTGCTCGAGACCGACACCCAGGTCGACCCGGACGCCGAGGTCTCGGGTGTCTATCGTCACGTCGGCGCCGGCGGCACCGTTATGCGTCCGACCAAAGAGGGTCCGGCGATGGTCTTCAACAACGTCAAGGGCTTTGACGATGCTAAGGTCTGCATCGGCATGCTTGCCAGCCGCAAACGCGTTGCCGCCCTGTGCGACCTGGACGAGGAGCACCTGGGCCTCGAGATCGGCAAGCGCTTCGAGAACTTGATCGCGCCCGAGCAGATCGCCGAGGGTGCGCACGTCGACTGTCAGGAGGTCGTGTACAAGGCGACCGACGAGGGCTTTGACCTGCGCAGGATCGTTCCCGCTCCCACCAACACGCCCGTCGACGGCGGCCCCTACATCACCATGGGCCTCGCCTACGGCACGAGCCCCGACGGCTCCCAGTCCGACGTGACCATCCATCGCTTCTCCTGCGTCGACAAGGACAAGCTTGCCATGTGGATCACCCCGGGCAGCCGTCACCTGGGCGCGTTCTTTGACGAGTACTGCCAGCGCGGCGAGGACATGCCCATCTCCATTTCCATCGGCCTGGATCCCGCCGTGTACATGTGCTGCGGCTTCGAGGCTCCCACCACGCCGCTCGGCTTCAACGAGCTGCAGATCGCCGGCGCCCTGCGCGGCCACGCCGTCGAGCTTGCCGACTGCGTCACCGTTCCGCAGAAGTGCATCGCCAATGCCGAGTACGTGCTCGAGGGCTACCTCATGCACGACGAGACCATCAACGAGGATGTCAACGGCCACGGCTACGCCATGCCCGAGTTCCCCGGCTACACCGGCGGCGCCAAGGTCTGCCCGGTGATCAAGATCACCGCCGTCACCACGCGCGTCAATCCCATCATGGAGAGCTGCATCGGCCCTTCGCACGAGCACGTTTCCATGGCCGGTATCCCCACCGAGGCTTCCATCTACAAGATGGTCGAGACCGCTATCCCGGGTCGCCTGCTCAACGTCCACGCTGCTCCCTGCGGCGGCGGCAAGTTCGTTGCCATCATGCAGTTCAAGAAGTCGAGCAAAAATGACGAGGGCCGTCAGCGCAACGCCGCCATGCTCGCCTTCTCGGCATTCTCCGAGCTCAAGCACGTCATCCTTGTTGACGAGGACGTCGACATCTTCGATATGAGCGACGTGATGTGGGCCATGACCACGCGCTTCCAGGCCGACGTGGACCTCATCACCATCCCCGGCTGCCACTGCCACGTGCTCGATCCGTCCAACGACCCCGCGTTCGACCCCACGATCCGCGAGCACGGCATCGCCTGCAAGGCCATCTTCGACTGCACGGTTCCGTTCGACCTTAAGAAGAACTTCATCCGCTCGCAGTTCATGGAGATCGACAAGGACAAGTGGGCCAAGGAGATTGCTTTCTAAGGTTCCGGCGTTCTACCGAACGCCGGACCACTCGACGCTGCGCCCGCGCCTGGCGGGCAATCTGCCCCTCAACTGCGAAGGCATGGGCATAAGCCCTATGCCTTCTTGTTTCGGGGCACCTTGCCTCGCCAGACGCGCGCTCGCTGACATTGCCCGACCTATAGCTGCCATTTTGTTGTTAGGAGTTGTCATGCCTGAGTCTTCTGTCCGTCCCCGCCGCATCGTCGTTGGCGTGTCTGGCGCCAGCGGTGCCGCGCTGGGCCTTGAGTGCCTCAAATGCCTGCGTCAGGCCGGTGCCGAGTCGGCGCTTGTCGTCACGCGCGGGGGAGAGATCACCATCGAGCAGGAGCTCGGCATGACGCTCGACGAGTTTGTCGCGCACGCCGATGTGGTCTACGACAACAAGAACATCGGCGCCGCCATCGCAAGCGGTACCTATCCGGTTGACGGTATGATCGTGGCGCCCTGCTCCATGAAGACGCTCGCCGGCATCGCGAGCGGCTACAGCGAAAACCTGTTGCTGCGCGCGGCCGACGTGCAGATGAAAGAGCAGCGCCGCCTGGTGCTCATGGCGCGCGAGACGCCCTTCAGCGCCATTCATGTCGACAACATGGCGCGCCTGGCGCGCGTACCGGGCGTCATGCTCATGCCGCCCATGCTCACGTTTTACAACGGCCCCGCCACGCTCGACGACGCGGTGCATCACATCGCCGCCAAGGCGCTCGAGGCCGTCGGCGTGTCATGTGCAAACTATAAGCGCTGGTCGTAGGTGCCTTTAGGGTAGGATACGAGGAGTGTTTGAGCCCGCTGCCCCTGTGGGCGGCGGGCTTTGGTGTGTCGGGAGGACCCATGCAGACGGGCATGTATGCGATTAGCGAGATGGCGAGCTTGTTTAACGTTTCGCGCCAAACGCTCATCTACTACGACAAGATCGGCCTGTTTAAGCCCGCCGTGGTGAACGAAAAGGGCTACCGTTTCTATTCGCCCACGCAGATCCCGCTCATGCGTCTGATCTGCATGCTGCGCGACCTGGGGCTCGAACTCGACGAGATCGACCGCCTAGCCTCGACGTTCGACATTAGCGAGATGACCGACCACCTGCGCTCGCGGGTGCAGGCGCTCGACGAGCAGATTGCCGGGCTCAAAGCCGAGCGTGCGAGCGTGCAGGAGCGTCTGAGCTTTTACGACGAGGCAGTTTACTGGCGCGAGCGGGAGGGCAAGCAGGAGCTCAAGCAGTTTGAGCGTCGCTACGTGGTCTTTGAGGAGTTTCCGGGCGATATCGAGCGCGGCCGCTCGATGCTTCACCCCACGCTCATGCGGGCCATCCTGCGCATGCGCGCGTTGACGGGCACGCGCCCTATGCGCGGCTGGGGTGCCATGCTGCGTCGTGAGGCGCTGCATTCCGACGACCCTATCGCCGGCGCGGGCTCCTTTGCCGTGCTGCCGCGCGGTGCCGAGGAACTGCTGCCGAGCGATCCCGCCGAGCTGGCAGAGATCGGCATCGAAGTGCTGCCCGAGGGCACATACCTGTGCATGAGCCGCTGGGGTATGCCGTACGAGCCCGAGGGCATCCGCGCCATCGTTGCCTGCATGGACGAGCACGCGCTCCAGCCCGTTGGCAACGCTTTCGACTTTTGCTACCTCGATACCACGAGCTACGACGAGTCCCACCAAGAGGACTTTTGCTGCATCCAAATCCCCGTTACCCTCCAGATGTGACAAAGGGACAGTCCCTTTGTCACATTCGCGGCATGGCTGCCGCCCAAACCATCACAACATTCGATGAAAATCTCGAAAACGAGGAAAAGCGTCGAATGTTGTGACGCTTTTCCTGTCTGTGCCGGCGAGATCCCGTGTCATCTGGGGGTATAAGGCTAGCAAGTGTTTATTTGCGAGGCTTAAGGGGCGCCCCGTATGGATATCGATAACTTTGAATGGTGGTATAGCGAGGGCGAGGCTCCGGACGAAGAGTGGGACGAGCCCGCGCCGTGTGACGTGTCGAGCGACGAGGACGAGACCGGCAACGATGCCGGCGTCGAGCCTGAAGCCGCCTCCGATGCCGCCGAACCCCTAACCTTTGAACAGGCTTGGGCCCAGGCCGAGGCCGACGAGGCGAAGGCCGATGCCACGGCCACGCTCGGCGAGCCGGCTGATATGTCGATCTCGCCGGCAAAGACCCCACAGCCGCGCCATACCATCGACCCCGGCAGCACGGCATCCTTCAGCATACTCGCCGTGCCCGCGCAGGGTGCCCAGGCGCCCGCCCCCACCCATCGCCCCAACCTGGCTCGCGAGGAAGACGCGGGCCGTCGCTCTCCGCTCGGCCCCATTCTCATCGCCTTTATGGCCGGCGTCATCGCTTGCTCGGCGATCGGCAGCATCTGGGGTCATGTCGAGCAGCAGCGCCAAGACGCCGCCAAGGTCGAGATGTCCGTCGAACAATCGCTCAGCCGCACGCGCTCGGTGCATGTATCGGTCGAGGTCAAGGACGGCGCGACGTGGGACACCGCGCGCGGCGACAGCCAGATGCTCGTCCATATCGTGGGTCGCACGCTCAAGGGGCAAGCGATCGACGAGTACCAATACGTCAATTCCGAAGGTGACGGCATCGAGCTCAAGCCCGGCGACTACGAGCTCACGGTCGATGAGCCGCCCGTCGCCACCGACGGCACGCGTTACCGTGCCTCAAAGCGCATGGTTCCGGTGAGTTTTAATTCACAGGCGCCCGATACGGTCGATAGCACGCCGCAGGGCGGGTTTGACCTTTACGCTATTGCTCAATAACTGCACCTGTCGCTCAACCCCGCCGCCAAGAGTGGGACAATAGCCCTCGACACCGTTGTTTACTATTGGAGGAAGTAGCATGTCCACCGTCACTACCATCAAGCGCGGCGGCCTCACCGCGGCCATCGATTCCATGGGTGCCCAGCTCACGAGCCTTGCCCTCAACGGCAACGAGTATCTGTGGCAGGGCGATCCCACCTTTTGGGGCAAGCATGCGCCCATCCTGTTCCCCATTGTGGGCTCGCTGCGCAACAACACGGCAACGTCTGCGGCCGGCACCTGCGAGATGCCGCGCCACGGACTCGCGCGCATCGTCGAGCACAAGCTGGTCGAGGTTTCGGAGGACGGCTCCTCGGTAACGTACGAGATCACCGATACGCCCGAGTCGCTCAAGGCCTTTCCGTTTCACTTTAAGCTCAACATGACCTATGTCCTGACCGGCGACGCCACGCTTACCCAGACCTTTGCCGTTACGAACACCGGCGACGTGGACCTGCCGTTCTCGGTGGGCGGCCACCCCGCATTTAACGTGCCCGCCCCCGGTGCCGAGGACGAGGTATTCGAGGATTACGAGCTGGCGTTTACCGAGGCCTGGACGAACGAGGCTCCTATCATCACGCCCGACGGTCTCATGACGTTCGAGGGTAGCTACAAGGCTCCCGATAACTCGGACGTGCTGCCCATCACGCACCGCAGCTTCGATAACGATGCCATCATGTTCACCGATACTCCGGGCTCCACGCTCACGCTGCGCGGCCGCAAGTCGGGCCACGGCGTCAAGATCGACTTTGAGGGCTTTAAGTACATCGGCGTGTGGTCTGCCGCCAACGACGCTCCGTTTGTGGCGCTCGAGCCCTGGACCGGCCACACCACCATGGACACCGAGGACGATGTCTTTGAGCACAAGGTCAACACCATCACGTTGGCACCGGGCGCTACCGACATCCGTTCCTTTAGCGTCACCCCGCTCTAGAGGTTCCGCCGTTCTAACGAACGACGGACCGGTCGACGCTGCGCGCCACCCAGAGCGACAATTTGTCATTCAAAAGGCAAGGCACGACCAGAAGGTCTATGCCTTGCCTTTTTCATGCCAAGTGGTACATGGGGCAGGCTGCTTTGCGCCAATCGTCCTCGTGTGTCTATTAATTTTTCGCGCACATGCCGCGCTGCTGGTTGCGGGCGTATATCCTGTCTTATTGTCAGCAAAACGAAATTGGGAAGGCACCAGATGCAATCTCGACAACAACGCGACGCGCATCCACAGCCGGTATGCAGCCGTCGCATCTTTTTGGGTAGCGCTCTCGCTGCGAGCGCTTCTGTCGTCGCCGGCGCACTTGCCGGCTGCCAGCGTCCCTCCACGCTGGAAGTAGTTCAGTCCACGACGGGCGGCGGTCGCGACGACCTGTCCGATTCTGTGATCGGCAAGGATAAGATCCGCATTGGCATGGAGGCGGCCTACGCCCCGTACAACTGGCAGGTTTCCGAGGCCAGCGAGTTCACGATCCCCATCGATAACGTGCAGGGAGCCTACGCCGATGGCTACGACGTGCAGATCGCCAAGATCGTCTGCAAGGCTCTCGGCGGCGAGCCCGTTGCCGTCAAGCAGAGCTTCTCGGGCCTTATCGACTCGCTCAACAACGGCCAGATTGACCTCATCATCGCCGGCATGAGCGCCACGCCCGAGCGCGAGGAGTCCGTCGGCTTTTCCGACCCGTACTTCATTGGCTACTTTGGCCTGTTCGTAAAAGAGGGCTCGCCCTACCAAAACGCCACCAAGCTCAGCGACTTCAGCGGTGCCACGGTGCTCGGCCAAAAGGACACCATGCTCGATACCGTCATCGACGAGATTCCGGGCGTTGTGCACAAGAACCCGGTCGATTCGGTCCCCACGGTGTTCTCGAATCTGCTGCAGGGCACGTGCGACGCCGTGACCTACAACACCGAAAACGAGAAGGGCTATATGGCCCAAAACCCGGGTATCGTCCCCGTTCATTTTGCCGAGGGCGAGGGCTTTAAGCAGGAGGTTACGACAAACGTCGGCTGCCGCAAGGGCTCGGACAAGCTGCTCAAACTTATCGACAAGACACTCAAGGGCATTAGCCAAGAGGAGCGCGACCAAATGTGGGACGCGTGCCTCGACCGTCAGCCGGCATAGGGAGGCAGCATGAAAGGCATCAATCGTCTGGCCTCCTTTATCAAGGCCGACCACCGTTATGTGTACCTGGGCACGAGCGTTATCGCGGCGCTCGGCTTGGCATTTAGCCAGCGCAACCCCACGCCGCTGAGCTTTTTGGCGCCCACCGGCATCTTCCAAGATTGCCTTTGGGCGATTCTTTGGGCCTGGATCGTCGTGTCGGCGGCAGCGCTCGTCACCAAGGTTATGCACTGGAGCGACTATCGCGAAAAGTCACCGTTTGCATCCGAGCGTTTCCGTCGCGGCGCGCGCCTGGGCAGCTATG
This sequence comes from uncultured Collinsella sp., assembly GCA_902388545.1. GTDB lineage: Bacteria > Actinomycetota > Coriobacteriia > Coriobacteriales > Coriobacteriaceae > Collinsella. The sequence continues at coordinate 19,925 of CABMPS010000002.1, read as the reverse complement.
TCGTGGTCGTCATCGCGGCGATCTTCTTTGTCGACCGCTGCGTCATGTCGTTTATCGACCTGGTGCAGGTGAGTATTGTCTCGGACTCCAACCCCAGCGACTTTTTGTCGAGCCTGGTCTACATGACCTACAAGAGCGGGGACTTCTTTATCCGCGGCATCGAGATCACCATCGCACTTGCGACCTTCGGTACCGTCATCGCTTTTTTCCTTGCGCTGCTCTTTGTGTTTTTGCGCATTCAGACCTTCGATCGCGTGGACAACGACCTGGTGCGCTTCTTTAAGAGTGTCGGCCGCGGCTTTGCGACCATCTACTCCACCATCGTGCGTGGCACGCCCATGATGGTCCAGGGCCTACTCATCTATTACGCGGGCTTTACCGTTTTGCGCGGCATGGGCTTCGAGACCGCCCAGGCCAACCAGATCTGGAGTACCTTCACTGCCGGCCTCGTCACCATCTCGCTCAACTCTACCGCCTACATGATGGAGGTCCTGCGCGGCGGCATCGAGTCCATCGACCCCGGTCAGGCCGAGGCAGCGCGCTCGCTGGGTCTGTCACAGTGGCAAGCCATGCGCAAGGTCGTGTTCCCCCAGGGCATTAAAAATGCGATTCCGGCGCTCACCAACGAGCTCATCATCAACATCAAGGATTCGTCGGTGCTTTCGGTCATCGGCGTGTTTGACCTCATGTACGCTACTACCACGGTCGCCGGCGTGTACTACCGCCAGATGGAGGTCTACTGCGTGGCGCTCGTGGTCTACCTGATCCTGACGCTCGTGGCGAGCCGCCTGCTCGAGGCCTTTGGCAAAAAGCTTGGCGCCGAGGCCCCGGCAACGCTGCCCAGCTCCAACTAGGCTCAAGACGAGGAGAATCATCATGGCAGATACCGCCACTACCGGCACCGCGGCCGCCGCACAGACCAATGAGCCGCTTATCCGCGTCGAGGGCCTGCGCAAGAGCTTTGGCTCGCTCGAGGTGCTTAAGGGCATCGACCTCGCTGTCAATCCCGGCGAGGTCGTCACCATTATCGGCGCCTCGGGCTCGGGCAAGTCGACCTTCCTGCGCTGCCTCAACCTGCTCGAGACCCCGGACGCGGGCCACATCTGGTTCCACGGCCAGGACCTTACGGCCGAGCGCTGCAATATCAATAAGCTGCGCGAGGACATCGGCATGGTGTTCCAGGGCTTCAACCTGTTCAACAATATGGACGTGCTCGACAACTGCACGCTCGCGCCCGTCACGCTCAAAAAGATGAGCAAGGCCGAGGCCGAGAAGGTCGCGATGGAGCATCTGGCGAGCGTGGGACTCGAAAAGTTCGCGCACGCCGCCGTGGGTCGCCTGTCCGGTGGTCAAAAGCAGCGTGTGGCCATCGCTCGTGCCCTGTGCATGAATCCGCAGATCATGCTGTTTGACGAGCCGACCTCGGCGCTCGACCCCGAGATCGTGGGCGAGGTGCTCGAGGCCATGCGCAAGCTCGCTGCCGACGGCATGACCATGGTCGTCGTCACGCATGAGATGGCCTTTGCCCGAACCGTATCCGACCGCGTGGTCTTTATGGACAAGGGCGTGGTACTCGAGGACGCCGCGCCGGCCGAGCTCTTCGGCAATCCCAAGCACCAGCGCACTCGCGAGTTCCTCTCTCGCTATCTCGAGGACAAATAACCGGCGCAAACGCCTACGTTGCAGGGCCGCTCCCGTGGGGCGGCCTTTGTCGTCACAATCGAAAGGATGTCATGGCCGAGGTTTGGCGCTTCTTTGCGCATGAGGACGATTTTGCCGATATGGACGAGGCCGGCGCGTGCGAGCGCTTGGGCCGCGTGCTGTCGTTTCCGACCATCTCGAGCATGGATGCCGAGGCGGTGGACTGGCAGCCCTTCGACGACCTGCGCGCCTATATGCAGCAGGCCTGGCCGCGCGTGTTTGCGGCGGGCGAGGTCGAGCTTATCGACCACTCGCTGTTGGTGACGCTTGGCGGTTCCGACTCCGCCCTCAAACCCGTCATGCTCATGGGCCACATGGACGTGGTCCCCGTGGTGCCGGGTACCGAGGCCGACTGGACGCACGCCCCCTTTAGCGGACAGGTGGACGACACCTACATTTGGGGTCGCGGCGCTATCGACATGAAGGATCAGGTCGCAGGCATTCTCGAGGCGGTTGAGTATGCGTTGGCGCACGGCTGGGAGCACAAGCGTTCGCTGTTGCTCGCCTTTGGCCAGGACGAGGAAACCACGCAGTACGGCGCTGGAGCTATCGGCCGCGTGCTCGAGGAGCGCGGTGTTGAACTTGAATATCTGATCGACGAGGGTGACTACCGTATTGTTTCGGCTGCCGAGTACAACGCGGGCGAGGGTTGGCTCATGCACGCCGACCTGGCTGAGAAGGGTTATGCCGACATTGTGCTCAAGACAAAGAGCGCGGGTGGGCATTCTTCCAACCCCTACGGCGGCACGTCGCTCGAGGTGTTGAGCCGTGCCATCACCGCAATCTGCGATATCGAGTGGCCGACGCGCGTCACGGACCTGCTTGCCGCACAGCTCGTCGAGCTGGAGCTCTACACGGCCGACGAGATTGCTTCCAACAAGGACGCCATCGTGCGCGAGTGCCTCGCCAGCAAGAAGCTCTATCCGCTCGTGACCACCACCTGCGCGCCCACGCAGATCGAGGGAGGCAGCGCCGGCGCCAACGTAATGCCGCAGGATATGTGGGCCAACATTAACTTCCGCATGCTCGAGGGCACGAGCGTGGCCGACGTTGTGGCGCGCTGCCGTGAGGCGGTTGCCGGGGCGGACCTTGCCGGTCGTGTCGAAGTGGAGCTGGGCCCCGGCAGCTCCGAGCCCTCGCCGTCCCCGCGCATCGGTGGTCCCGGCCTCGAGGCGGTTCGCTCCATCGCCGCCCGCTACTTCCGCGATCCAAAGGGGACGGAGGAAAACGGATCATCCGAGCCGTTGGCGATTGTCCCCTCGACCGTGATCGGCGCGACCGACGCTGCCAACTACCAGCACATTTGCTCCGAATGCATTCGTTTTTCGGCGTTTGTGGTCGACGATGACGAGTGCGACCGCGGCGTCCACGGCACCAACGAGCGCATCACCCGCCGCGCCTACCTCCAGGGTGTCCGCTTCCTCATCGCCCTGCTCCATACGCTCTAGAATCCGACAAAGGGACTCTCCCTTTGTCGCATTCCGTGCGGGTTATATGCAGGTATGCCTGCGCACGCTATCATGTATGGGTTAGACCGCAACTATGTACCCCACACGCGAAGGGATGCGCATGTATCTGAAGATCGACATGTTCTAGCTGGGCTTACCCCCGCAGTGGCGCCATGCGCCCCATCAATTCTGCCGATTTTCACCTTCACGCATATAAAGGAGTCCCGTCATGCGCGACAAGCTCGAAAAGATCATCAAGGCCTACGAGGAGCTCGAGAAGAAGCTTTCCGACCCGGCCGTCGCCTCCGACATCAAGGAGTTCACGCGTCTCAACAAGGAGTACGCGCACCAGTCCGACCTCATTGCCGCTTCGCGCGAGTACATCGGCGCGCTCGATGACATCGAGGCTGCCAAGGAAATGCTCCACGATACTACCGATGCCGATGAGAAAGAGATGCTCCAGATGGACATCTCCGAAAACGAGGCCAAGCTTCCCCAGCTCGAGGAAGACATTAAGTACATGCTCATCCCGAGCGACCCCAACGACGACAAGAACACCATCGTCGAGATTCGCTCCGCCGCCGGTGGCGACGAGGCGGCCATCTTCGCCGGCGACCTGTACAAGATGTACCAGCGCTTCTGCGAGTCGCGTGGCTGGAAGACCACCGTGCTCGATTCCAGCCCCAGCGAGGCCGGCGGCTTTAAGTCCATCGAGTTCAAGGTCGAGGGCGACCGCGTCTACTCCGTCATGAAGTTTGAGTCCGGCGTGCACCGCGTCCAGCGCGTTCCCAAGACCGAGTCCCAGGGCCGTATCCAGACCTCCACGGCAACCGTCGCCGTGCTTCCCGAGGCCGAGGAGATCGACGTCCAGATCAACCAGTCTGACCTGCGCATCGACACTTACTGCGCTTCGGGCCCTGGCGGTCAGTGCGTTAACACCACCTACTCCGCCGTGCGCATCACCCACCTGCCCACCAACACCGTGGTGCAGTCGCAGGAGCAGCGCTCCCAGATCCAGAACCGCGAGGTCTGCATGCAGATGCTGCGCGCCCGCCTCTACGAGATGGAGCTCGAGAAGCAGCAGGCTGAGCTCGGTGCCGAGCGCCAGAGCCAGATCGGCCACGGCAACCGTTCCGAGAAGATCCGTACTTACAACCAGCCCCAGGACCGCGTGACCGATCACCGTATCGGCTTCAACTCCACCTACAACGGCGTCCTTCTGGGCGATCAGCTCGGCACCGTCATCGAGGCACTTGCCGCCGCCGAGCGAGCCGAGAAGCTGGCTCAGGCCGTGTAGGTTACGCGGTTTTACCAAACCGCGTAACCGGTCGACGCTGCGCGCCGCCCAGAGCGACAATTCGTCATTCAAAAGGCAAGGCATGACCAGAAGGTCTATGCCTTGCCTTTTTCATGCCAACTTGTTCGCTCTGGACGTCGCTCGCTGGCATTGCCAAAACATCGGCGTTTCCTTGGTTGTCAAATGATCCGTAGGGAGTCATTGGGCACATTGCTTTGAGATGTTATTCAATCGGTTTTGATGGCCTTTGAGCTGCTTACCTGCTTAAAGCAATTAACGGCATGCATCTGCACTTGAAAATATTGCTCGAAAAAATGTCCAAGAAATCGCGGGGCGTATTTTGGTGCGTTGTGCGTCAAGCGATGTGGCAAGCGTTTGGTTAGATATTGGTCAGTTTATGGGCAACCTTGCCAAAAGCTTGACGAATGCAAATGTAGACGTCGACGAATGAACACTTTGAGCGAGCCCGGTGCAAAATTCTGGGCTGATTCTCGATAATCGCCCCTTGCCAAGCGCTGGCCTCGCGTACAATCTGCTCCGACATTCGCGCGCCGCCCGGCGCTTAAGAGGGGAGGACCCCATGGCAAACGAGATCTGGACCATCAAGCGTTGTCTCGAGTGGACCAAGGAGTACCTGGCCGAGCGCGGCGAGGAGCACCCCCGTCTTTCTGCCGAGTGGCTGCTGTGCGCCGCCACGGGCCTGGCGCGCATCGACTTATATATGCGCATGGACGAGACGCTTAACGCGGCCCAGCTCGAGACCATGCACGCGGCCGTCGTTCGTCGCGCCAAAGGCGAGCCGCTGCAGTACATCACCGGCAGCACGCAGTTCCGCATGATCGACGTCGCGTGCGCCCCCGGTGTGCTCATTCCGCGCCCCGAGACCGAGATGCTCGTCGAGGAAGTCCTTAATTATCTGGATGCCGAGGTGCTGAGCCCCGAGGCTGCCGCCCGTCAGCGCGTTGAGCTGCCTTGGAACGATGAGGTCGAGGAGGCGCGCAAGGCCGAGGCCGCGCTGGCAGACGAACGGGCGACCGCCGAGCGCCGTGCCGCTAACCTGACGGCTGCCGATGAGGCGGCGCTAGGCGGCGACGTACTGGGCAGCCGTGCCTATGCCGAGGAACTGGCCGACCGCGAGGCCGAGGAAGCCGCCGCGCAGGCAGCAGAAGCCGAAGCTGCGGAAGCCGCCGAGTCCGAGCTCGACGAATACGGCATCGCCAGCGAGGGTGCCGACCAGGAGACGGCTTCAGCTCAGTATGCCGCCGCGCCCGCTCCGGTCGAGCCCCGTATCGCTCGCGTTCTCGAGGTCGGCTGCGGCACGGGCTGCATTTCGCTCTCCCTTGCCTGGGAGCGCCGCGGCCACGTTACCTGCACTGCTACCGATATCGAGCCGCGCGCCATCGATCTGGCCACCAAAAACCGTGATGCGCTTGGCCTCACGTCCGACGAGGTCGCCTTCAGCCTCACAAACCTGGTGAGTTCCATTCCCCGCGAAGAGTGGGGCACCTTTGATGTGCTCGTCTCCAACCCACCTTACATCCCGACCGACGTCATGCGCTCGCTGCCGCATGAGGTCAAGGACTTTGAGCCCGATCTGGCGCTCGAGGGCGGTGCCGACGGTCTCGATATCTTCCGCCGCCTGCTCAACGCGGCGCCCTACATGCTGCGTGCCGGCGGCCTGTTTGCCTGCGAGCTCTACGAGGGCGCGCTCGACGCCGCGGCCGAGCTCTGTCGTCAAGCAGGCCTTTCGGACGTGCGTATCGTCCACGACCTCACCGATCGCCCCCGCATTGTCCGAGCCATCGTCACCGAGCCCAAGCAACGCCAGTAATATTTATTAACTGGTTAGCAAAAATTATAAAGTAATTTATAATTAGGACGGCTGAAAGAGGTCGGCCCATGCAACCTCCTACCTTTCGGGAAATCATTGCCCTACTCAAGCACGATGGATTCGTGAAGGTCGCGCAAGTCGGTAGTCATGCTAAGTATGTTTCTGGTGACCGTGTTGTCACCGTGAACGGCTCTGGTGGCGATCGACCAAAGAAGGGCACGTGGGCAAGTATTCGTCGCCAAGCTGGATGGTAGTTGGAGGCAAAATGAGGCAGCGATTTACCTATGACTGCGTTCTCATAAAAGAAGACGATGGTTACTGCGCTAGCTTCCCGCAGATTCCCGGCGCCTTTGCCGATGGCGATACGCGCGAAGAAGCTATTGCCCATGCCACCGAGGCGCTGATGGCGTTTTTGGCCGATGACCTCAACAACGGTTTGACTCCGGCGGGGTACGAACGCTCGGCCGAGGTCGTGGCCCTTTCGGTCGAAATCGACCACGAGGACGCTCGGGAAGCGGCGTGCCGAACATTTAAAGACGCAGCGCTGGACCTCAAAGTCTCCGCTCCGCGGATTACCGCGCTGGTCAAAGCCGGAAAGCTCGATGTTGAACTCGTCGACGGCCGTCGGATGATAACGATAGACAGCATCGAGCGCTACGCCGCCCAAGAACGCCACGCCGGCAGGCCAAAGAAGTTCGTCGCAGTCCAATAACCCCCTCACTTTCACCGACTACTAGAGCCGCTCACCAAACCAACATGCGCTGTGGGCAAATGGATTGAACGTTTCGTGCGAGAATGCCCCTCAGTAAACAAACTTGCACCAGAGCGTAAGGGGCTGGCATACACATGCAGACGGTCTATCGGGTATTCGAGGGAGCGCGTGAGCCGCATCGGCTCGCCGTCGAGCGTACGGCCGAGGTGCTCGGCTGTGGCGGCTTGGCGCTGATCCCGACCGAGACCGTCTACGGTGTCGCCGTGGCAGTCAATGCCTTCTCCGATGCCGTCCCCCAAGATACAAGCGAGTTCCCGTCGTGGTCATGCGACCCGCAAGCCACCGTCAATGGCGCCGCGGTCCCTGCGCTCGGCACCGGCTATCGCCGTATCTTCACTCTCAAGCAACGTGAGCTCACGCAAACCGTCGCTTGGCTGGTCGATGGCGTCGAAGCACTCGACCGCTATGGCGTGGATATCCCGGAAGATGCCCGCATACTCGCGCGACGATGCTGGCCGGGAGCCCTGACTATCGTGGTCAAGGCAGCTCCCTGTGTGCCGACCTTTATGCGCGCTGCCGACGACACCGTGGCCCTGCGCGCTTCGGCCTCTCCCGTGGTCCAAGCGCTCATTCGCGCCTGCGGCAGCCCCCTTGCCTGTACGAGCGCCAACACGCACGGCGCGACCTCGCCGGCAAGCTTTGCCGCCGTCGAGGGTCGCATCCTGGAGGGGATCGATGTTGCCGTCGACGCCGGTGAGACCCCGTGTCGCGACGCCTCGACCATCGTGTCGTTTCAGCACGGCGGGCTCCAGATCCTGCGCCAAGGCGCACTTCCCGCATCAGAGATCGAACGGGTCCTGTCCGACCCGATGCAATAGAAAGGTTTAAGCGATGTCGTTGAATCTGGGCAGCCTGGGCATGGAAGATGCCTCGTTTGACTTTGGCGGTTCCTACATCATGGCGCTCGACTGCGGCACCACCTCGGTACTTGCGACCATCGTCGACGAGTACGGCTGCATCGTCGCGCAGGCACGTCGCAGCGTCAAAACGAGTTTTCCGCGTCCCGGTTGGGTAGAGCAAGACCCCATGGCGGTCCTTGCCAGCCAGATCGCGGTCATGATGGAAGTCCAGTTTAAGAGCGGTATCCACTCCGACCGCATTGCCGCCATCGGCATCTCCAACCAGCGCGAGACCACGGTGGTCTGGGACCGTGTGAGCGGCCAGCCCATCTATAACGCCATCGTATGGCAGTGCCGCCGTACCGCACCTCTGATCGACGAGCTTGTCGAGCAGGGCGCAGAAGGGCTGGTGCGCTCCCGCACGGGACTTACGCTTGACCCGTATTTCTCGGCCTCCAAGGTGCAGTGGATTCTCGACAACGTCGACGGCGCACGCGAGAGCGCGGCGGCGGGCGACCTCATGTTTGGCACCATCGACACCTGGCTCATCTACAACCTCACCGGCGGCCAGGTCTTTGCCACCGACTACACCAATGCCAGCCGCACGGCACTCTTTAATATCCATACGCTCGATTGGGACGACGACCTGCTGGCGCTTTTTGACGTTCCACGTTCCATGATGCCCGAGGTTCGCTGGAGCTCGGGCGACTACGGCCGCGTCGCGAGCGACATCATGACCAACATGCCGCCCATCATGGGTGTGGCGGGCGACCAGCAGGCATCGCTGTTCGGTCACTGCTGCTTCTATCCCGGCCAGACCAAAAACACCTATGGCACGGGCTGCTTTATGCTCATGAACACCGGCGACGAGATCGTCGAATCCAAGAATGGCCTGGTCTCCACCATCGGTATCGCTGCGAACGGGAAGATCAGCTATGCGCTCGAGGGCTCCATCTTTGCTGCCGGTTCCACCATGAACTGGCTTCGCAACAACATGTGCATCATCTCGAGCGTGAGCGAGTCGGCACAACTTGCCGCTTCGATTAACGACAACGAGGGCTGCTACTTCGTTCCCGCCTTTGCGGGTTTGGGCGCTCCCTGGTGGGACCCGCATGCCCGCGGTATCGTGTGCGGTCTGACCGGCGCCTCGAGCCGTGCGACCATCGTACGTGCCGCCTGCGAATCCATGGCATATCAGAGCTACGACGTGCTGCGCGCCATGGAGCAGGACGTGGGGCTTTCGATCGAGCGCCTGTCTGTCGATGGCGGTGCCTCGCGCAACGAGTTCATCATGCAATTCCAGGCCGACCTGCTGGATATCCCCGTGCTGCAATGTGAGACGGTGGAGACCACGGCAATCGGTGCCGCGTACTTGGCGGGTCTTGCCGTCGGCTATTGGGAAGATCTGGAAGAGCTGGAGCAAAATGCCCAGATCGTTAGGACCTTCCTTCCCCATATGTCCGCCGCGCGCCGCGAGCAAAACCTTACGGGCTGGCGTGATGCAGTCAAGCGCTCGCTCAGTACTGCACAGTAGAGCCGCGATGGGCTGCTCGATACAACAAACCGCTAAACTAATGCATGGCGTGCGGTGGCGACATTGCTGCGCGCCTTGTCAGCAAGGCCGTTTTGCGGCCGCAACGAAAGGGGCAATCAACCCATGACCGTCACCTATGATGCGTCCCGTGTGACGCTTGTCGATCACCCGCTCGTTCAGCACAAGCTGTCGATCCTGCGCGATAAAAACACCGGCACCAACCAGTTCCGCCAGCTCGTGCGCGAGCTTGCGCTCTTTGACGGCTACGAGGCCATGCGCGACCTGCCTATGGAAGACGTCGAAGTCGAGACCCCCATCACCACCGCCACGTTTAAGCAGCTTGCCGGCAAGAAGCTCGCCATCGTTCCCATCCTGCGTGCGGGTCTTGGCATGGTCGACGGCATCCTCGACCTGGTACCCTCTGCCCGCGTGGGCCACATCGGCATGGAGCGCGACGAGGTCACCCACGAGCCGCATGAGTATTACTGCAAGATGCCCAAGGATATCGACCAGCGTATCTGCCTGGTTGTCGACCCCATGCTCGCCACGGGCGGTTCGGCCGAGATGGCTATCAGCTACCTGCGCGAGCGCGGTGTCAAGGACATCCGCATGCTGTGCATCGTCGCCGCGCCCGAGGGCCTCAAGTCGCTGACCGAGAAGGATCCTGACGTACATATTTATACGTGCGCCATCGATGACCATCTCAACGAGGCCGCCTACATCGTTCCCGGCCTGGGCGACGCCGGCGACCGCATCTACGGCACGCTCTAGTCGTCGGGCCTTGTCGGCTACGGTCACAAATACGAAGAAATGGTGCGCGCGGGCGAGCAAAAGACGTCCACGCGCACTCCTGTTAACGGACGTTTAGCCCAGAGGGGTTCGAGAAAAACGTATTACCTACCTGCGGCATAAAGAAGGTCTTAAGAAAACGAACAGGTGCGTATTAACCGATGCTTTTTCGGTTGTACTTTAGCGATTGGCTCGTACAATAGTCACCAATGTTTGGCGGGAACTGTTCTGGGAAGCGTTAAAAAAGGAAAGTGAGGACGCCAGTGTTTCAGATAGCCGATCTGCTCGCTATCGTTGCAGGCGCCATCGCGGGCGCAATTGCCTTCCTTCCCTTTGTCTTTACGCTCAAGCCGGTTCTTGACGATAGACAGAATGCGGACATGCTCAAGGGTATGGTGAGTCTGGCGGTCTCGGCAATCGCCCTGCTCGTCTTTACCTTGGTTGTGTTTGTGTTGTTCGGAGAGGCATTTCGCATGTTCCTCCTGGGCGAGGCGATCGGCTTCGTGGCCTTTATGGCCGCCTGCACGGTTCGCGTCGCCAAGGCGCTGCGAGATCCTCATGAGGTCGAAAGGTAAGTCGTGGAAATTTTTGAAAAGCTGCCTGATGAGATTAATCATCTGGTCAGCGAGTTCAGCTCCACCCCTGTCGTGGGCGATCTGAGCTGCGGCATCACGCAGTACTCGTTTTGGCTGATCGTCTCCACGATCGTGCTCCTGATCGTCCTGGCCGTGTTCAAGAAGAAGCAGACCCTGGTTCCCAAGGGCTTCTTCGTCAACGGTTTCGAGTACATCATCGAGTACGTCGAGAACGATATCGGCAAGGGCGTCGTGGGTGAGAACTGGAAGAAGCACTTCCCGTTCCTGTGCTCGCTTTTCCTGTTCATCCTGATCAATAACATGATCGGCCTGATCCCGGGAATGAAGCCCGGCACCGGTGCAATCGGCTCCACCGCCGCACTCGCCATTTTCGCCTTCGTGTACTTCATCTACTACGGATGCAAGGCTCACGGCGTGATCGGCTACATCAAGAGCCTCGCCCCGCAGGGCGTGAGCTTCCCGATGAACGTGCTCGTGTGGGTCGTCGAGCTTTTCTCGACCTTCCTGCGCCTCATCACGCTCGCCGTCCGTCTGTTCTGCAACATGTTCGCAGGACACGTGGTCATGGGCTCGTTCGCCATCATGGCGAGCATGTTCATGCAGCCGCTGCTTCAGCAGGTTTCCGCGGCCCACGCCGTCGGCGCCCTGCCTTCGCTGGCCTGGCTTGCCATCCTCATCCTGATCTATGCGATCGAGCTTGTGGTCGGCGCCATCCAGGCTTACGTCTTCACGGTCCTTACCGCCGTGTATGTCTCCGAGGCAGAGGAGGTCGCGGAGGAGGAGTAGCCTTCCGTTCGCGCCTTAAAGGTAAGGCAATTCGTTAAACCGCCGGTGCCCGTACCCATGGAGCCCGGCAGTTATAAAAAGGTTATCCTGCGTGAAATAAGACACGCACGACAAAGGAGGAATCGTGGGAGTTATCGGTTACGGTCTCGGTGTTATCGGCGCTGGTCTTGCTATCGGCCTGTCTGCTCTGGGTGCTACGGGTGCTATGGCCCGTCAGCCTGAGGTCCAGGGCCGCGTGTTCACCGTCTTCATCATGGGCTCCGCCTTCGGCGAGGCTCTGGCTCTGATCGGCTTCGTTGTCGCGCTGATCGTTAAATAGCACGGAGCGTCAAGTATGAATCTTTCATCCCAGAAGAGCGCGATCGCACTCTCCGCGTCCGCGGCCGCGCTGCTCATGCCGGTTTCCGCGTTCGCTGAGGACGGCGCTGCCGGTGCGGACATCCTCATCCCTAAGATGGCGGAGTTCATCCCGGCGCTTATCGCCTTCCTGATTATCTGGATCGTGCTGGCCAAGGTCGCCCTGCCGGGCATCATGAAAACCATGGAGGAGCGCGGCAAGAAGATCGAGGAGAGCCTCGACGAGGCCGAGAAGACCAAGCAGGAGGCTATCGCCAAGCGCGCTGAGTCCGACTCGATCGTCACCGACGCCCGTCGTCAGGCTGCCGACATCGTTCTCGAGGCCCGTAAGGACGCCGAGTCCGAGCGCGCCCGTATCATCGAGGCTGCTCACAAGGAGGCCGAGGAGATCATCGCCAAGGCCCATACGACCGTCGAGGACGAGCGCAAGTCCATCTACGCCGGTGCCGCGAGCTCCATCGCCGACCTGTCCGTTGCCGTCGCCACCAAGATCGTGGGCGAGGCACTCGAGGACGAGGCCGAGCAGAAGAAGCTCATCGAGCGCTACATCCAGGAAGCAGGTAGCCTGAATGCCGACTAGCCGCTATCAGGACAAGGTGCTCGAGACCTACGCGCGCTCCCTTCTGGAAGCCGCCAAGGCCGAGAGCCATGTGTTCGAGGACCTCGAGATGATCGAGCGCCTGGCTTCTGCCAGCCCCGAGATCATCGCCGTGCTCGACACCATGTCCAAGCGCGACCAGCTCGACCTTCTTCCCAAGGTGGCAGCTGCCTTTAAGTATGTTGCCGAGGAAGACGAGGATGTAGTGGGCGTGACCGTCACCACGGCGATCCCGCTCGACGACGAGCTGCGTCAAACCATCACTAAGAAATGCGAGCAGGACTTCGGCCGCAAGGTATTCCTTATCGAGCAGGTCGACCCGTCTATCGTGGGTGGCCTGGTGCTCGAGGCCCGCGGCGAGCGTCGTGACATTTCCGTCAAGACGCAGCTGCGCATCGCGCAGGAGACCCTCGCAAACTCTGCTAATTCGTACGGAGGTGAAGCCTAATGTCCGAAACCCTCAATGCCCAGGATATCGCCAAGAAACTGCAGGAGCAGCTCACGAGCCTCTCCGCGACGGTCGATACGCATGAGGTTTCAACGGTCGACGAGGTAGGCGACGGCATCGCGCGCGTCTCCGGCCTTAAGAGCGCCATGGCAGGCGAGCTTCTGGAGTTCAAGAGCTCCGATACCGGTGAGACCGTCTTCGGCCTTGCCCAGAACCTTGACCGTGACGAGGTCGGCGCCGTTCTGTTTGGTGCCGTCGACTCCATCAAGGAAGGCGACGAGTGCCGCACCACTGGTCGCATTATGGATATCCCTGTGAGCCGCGCCATGCTCGGCCGCGTCGTCAATCCGCTCGGCCAGCCCATCGACGGCCTGGGCGACATCGTCGCCACGCGCCGTCGCCCCATCGAGTTCAAGGCCCCCGGCGTCATCGACCGTACCCCGGTGTGTGAGCCGGTTCAGACCGGTCTGCTCGCTATCGACTCCATGGTGCCTATTGGCCGCGGTCAGCGTGAGCTCATCATCGGCGACCGTAAGACCGGTAAGACCGCCATCGCCATCGACGCTATCCTCAACCAGCGCGGCAAGGGCATGGTCTGCATCTATGTCGCTATCGGCCAGAAGGCCTCCACGGTTGCCAACATCCGCGAGACCCTCGCTCAGCACGGTGCGCTCGACTACACCATCATCGTTTCGGCCACCGCTGCCGATTCCGCCCCTATGCAGTACATCGCGCCTATGGCCGGTGCCGCTATCGGCGAGTTCTTCATGTACAACGGCGAGGACGGCAAGCCCGCCAGCGAGACCAACCCCGGCGGTCACGTGCTCGTCATCTACGATGACCTGTCCAAGCAGGCCGTGGCCTACCGTCAGATGTCGCTGACGCTGCATCGTCCGCCCGGACGCGAGGCCTATCCTGGCGACATCTTCTACCTGCACTCTCGCCTGCTCGAACGTGCCGTCAAGATGTCCAAGAAGAACGGTTATGGCTCCATGACGGCTCTTCCGATCATCGAGACCCAGGACGGCGACGTCTCGGCCTACATTCCGACCAACGTCATTTCCATTACCGATGGTCAGATCTACCTGCAGTCCGAGCTCTTCTTCCAGGGCCAGCGCCCGGCAGTCGACGTGGGCATTTCCGTGTCCCGCGTCGGTGGCGACGCACAGACCAAGGCCATGAAGCAGGTCGCCGGCAACCTCCGTCTGGATCTTGCTTCGTACCAGGAGCTCGCCGGCTTCACGCAGTTCGGCTCCGACCTCGACGAGGCCACGCAAAAGCAGCTTACCCACGGCGCTCGCATGACTGAGCTCCTGAAGCAGCCGCGCTACAAGCCGTTTGAGGTTGGCGAGCAGATCGTTACGCTGTTCGCTGGCAACGAGGGCTTCCTGGATGACCTGGAGATTGCCGACGTGCTGCCTTTCCGTGCCGAGCTCATCGAGTACATGGACAATGGCTTTGGCTCGCTGCTCGACAAGGTTCGCGCCAAGAAGATCGATGATGACACCAAGGCTGAGCTCTTGCGCGTCATCGGCGACTTCAAGCAGCAGTTCATGGCCAAGCACCATTCGGATGTTTCTGGATCAGAGGAGAACTAAGCCCCATGGCCAACCTTCGCGACATTAAGAAGCGAATCTCCTCGGTTACCACGACCAAGCAGATCACGCGCACGATGGAGATGGTCTCTACGGCCAAGATTCGTCGTGCCCTCGATCGCTCCAAGCAGGCCGAGCCCTATAAGGAGGCGCTGACCGACGTCATGTTGACGGTCGCCGGCGACGCCTCCTGTTCGGGCACCGATCCCATGCTGCAGAAGCATGAGAGCGTCAAGCATGGCCTGATTGTCGTTATTGCCTCGGACCGCGGCCTTGCCGGCGGTTTCAATACGACGGTGGAGCGCACGGCCGAAAAGCTCGCCGCTTCTTGGGCGAACGACGGCATCGAGTGCGAGATCATCGCGTGTGGGCGCAAACCGGCCACGTATTTCCGTGACCGCGCAAACGTCGTCATGCACTTTGAGGGCAACTCCTCTGAGCCCGATTTCAATCAGGCCCGCATGATCTCCTCTCATATCTGCGATGCGTATCGTGCCGGTGAGCTTGACCGTGTCGAGCTTGTCTACCACCACGCCAAGAACCGCGTGGATCAGGAGCTTCGCGTCGAGCATCTGTTGCCGCTCGACCCCGAGATGATCGCTATGGCCCACGGTCCGCGTAAGAACGAGACCGACGCCCCTAAGCGCATCTCGTCCACGTTCGAGTTCGTGCCCTCTCCCGAGCATGTTCTCGGCAAGCTTGTGCCGTCTTATATCCTGACGGTCATCTACCAGGCCCTGATCGATTCGGCGGCTGCCGAGCAGGGTGCACGCCGCAAGGCCATGCACTCCGCGACGGAAAACGCCACCGCGATCATCTCGACCCTTACCCGCACGTATAGTCGCGTGCGCCAGGCTTCGATCACGACCGAGATTAACGAGATCGTCGGCGGAGCCTCAGCATTGGAGGAACAGTAATGGCTAATAACACCGTAAAGCTTGCGGTCGAGGAAGCCACCAAGAAGACGACTGCCGGTGATGGTCGCATCGTGCGAATCATCGGTCCTGTCGTCGACGTCAAGTTTGACGGTGCGGTGCCCCCGATCTACAACGCGCTCACGGTCGAGGCCGAGACCCCGATCGGTCATCTGAGCACGATCCTCGAGGTCGAGAGCCAGCTTCCGGGCGGCGTCGTCCGCACGGTCGCCATGTCCTCGACCGACGGCCTGCAGCGCGGCCTCATCGCCACCGATACCGGTGAGCCCATGAAGATGCCCGTTGGTCCCAAGACGCTCGGCCGCATTTGGAACGTCATGGGCAAGCCCGTCGACGGCAAGCCCATGCCCGAGGTGGAGGAGTTCTACCCCATCCACCATGCAGCGCCCCGCTTCGACGAGCTCACCACCAAGACCGAGATCTTCGAGACCGGCATCAAGGCCGTCGACCTGCTTGAGCCCTACATCCGTGGCGGCAAGACGGGCCTGTTCGGCGGCGCCGGCGTCGGCAAGACCGTTCTGATTCAGGAGCTCATCAACAACCTCGCCCAGGAGCACGGCGGCACCTCGGTGTTCACCGGCGTCGGCGAGCGTACCCGCGAGGGCACCGACCTGTTCCTCGAGATGAGCGAGTCTGGCGTTATCGACAAGACCTGCTTGGTCTATGGTCAGATGAACGAGCCGCCCGGAGCGCGTCTGCGCATCGGTCTGGCCGGCCTTACCACCGCTGAGTACTTCCGCGATCGTGGCCAGGACGTTCTGCTGTTCATCGACAACATCTTCCGCTTCTCCCAGGCAGGTTCCGAGGTTTCCGCATTGCTGGGCCGTATGCCGTCCGCCGTTGGTTACCAGCCCACGCTGGCAACCGAGATGGGCGACCTCCAGGAGCGCATTACCTCGACCAAGACGGGCTCCATTACCTCCGTCCAGGCTGTCTACGTCCCCGCAGACGACCTGACCGACCCGGCGCCTGCCACGACGTTTACGCACCTCGACGCTACCACGGTTCTTTCGCGTAGCATTTCGTCGCTCGGCCTGTTCCCGGCTATCGACCCGCTCGCATCTTCCTCCGACGCTCTCGATCCCTCGATCGTTGGCGAGGAGCACTACCGTGTCGCCGTCAAGGTCCAGGAGCTCCTGCAGGAGTACTCCGACCTTCAGGACATCATCGCTATTCTGGGTATGGACGAGCTGTCCGAGGAGCAGCGCCTTACGGTCAACCGCGCTCGTAAGATTCAGCAGTTCCTCTCGCAGTCCTTCCACGTCGCCGAGAAGTTCACCGGCAACCCCGGTGTCTACGTCCGCGTCGAGGATACCGTCCGCTCCTTCGCCGAGATTGTCGACGGCAAGGCCGATGACCTGCCCGAGCAGGCTTTCCGCTATGCTTCCACGATTGAGGACGTGCGCGAGCGCGCCCGCAAGATGGGGGAGAAGTAGGTTATGCGTATCCGCATCGTGTGCCCCGTGAGCTGCGCCTATGAGGGCGACGCTGCGTTTGTGTCGATTCCGTCCACGGATGGCGAGTTTGGCGTTCTGCCTGCTCACTCCAGCGAGATCTGCACGATCGACCGCGGTTACGTTCGCGTTTCCGATAAGGCCATGGGCACTGTCGACCACACGTTTGCCGTGGCCGGCGGCTATGCCCAGGTTGCGGACGATGTCGTGACCGTTCTCGCCGAGCGCGCTTGCGATTTGGCGACCGTCGATGCCGACAAGCTTAAAGCTGATATTCAAGGTTTTGAAGAGAAGCTGGGTAATTTGTCGGAGGATGATGCACGCCGCGCCTACCTCTATAATGAAATCGCATGGTGTAAGCTCAAGCTTGCCCAATAGTCAAACGATTTAGCGTTCGACCATTTGCGAACACATCATGCCCGGGATGGCTCAGCCATCCCGGGCATGCTTTTTGAAAGGGTAGACCTTGGATATTATCCGCGTTGAGGGTGGCCACGCCATCGGAGGCTCCGTGCCCATTTCGGGCGCCAAGAACTCCGCACTCAAACTCATGGCGGCAACGCTTCTGGCGCCGGGCAAGACGACGCTGCAGAACGTGCCCGATATTTCCGATGTCCACGTGATGGGCAAGGTGCTCAAGGGCATGGGCGCTACGATCGATGTTCTCGACGAGCACACACTCGAGATTGATACCTCTCAGGTCGATTCTTGGGAGGCCCCCTACGAGCTCGTCGCTAAGATGCGTGCTTCCACCGCCGTCATGGGACCCCTGCTGGGCCGCTTCCATCGCGCCAAGATCGCCATGCCGGGCGGCTGCAACCTGGGTGCTCGCAAGATCGATATGCACATTCTGGGTCTCGAGGCCCTGGGCGTTGAGTTTGATACCGCCCACGGTTACATCAACGCTAATGCGCCCCAAGGTCTGCGCGGTACCACCGTCACGCTCGAGTTCGCCAGTGTCGGTGCGACCGAGAACCTCATTATGGCATCCGTGCGCGCGAAGGGTACCACGGTTATCGACAATGCCGCCCGCGAGCCCGAGATCGTCGATCTTGCCAACATGCTCAACGAGATGGGCGCCAAGATTGTTGGCGCCGGTACGCCCGTCGTGACTATCGAAGGCGTGGAAGAGCTCCATCCCGTTACCCATCGCGTGGTGGGCGACCGCATCGAGGCCGGTACCTTTATCGTTGCCGGTGCGTTGATGGCCGACGATCGCGGTGTCGATGTCACGGGCTTTTGCCCCATTCACTTGGGTATGGTGCTCAAGAAGATGGAGCTCATGGGCATCGATTGCGAGCGTACCGACGACGGCGTTCACGTGAATCGCGCCGAGCGCATCAAGCCGGTCGACATCCAGACGCTTCCGTTCCCCGGCTTCCCGACGGACATGCAGGCGCAGATCATGGTGCTCTCCGCCCTGGCCGACGGCAGCTCCGTTATCACCGAGAATATCTTCGAGAATCGCTTTATGTTTGCATCCGAGCTGGTGCGCATGGGTGCCGATATTCGCATCGAGAGCCACCATGCCATGATTCACGGCGTCAAGGGCTTCTCCGGCGCTCAGGTAACCTCACCGGATCTTCGTGGTGGCGCAGCTCTCGTTGTCGCCGGTCTGATCGCCGATGGCACGACTGAGGTATCGGCGATCCATCACATCAAGCGCGGCTATGAGCAGTTTGTCGAAAAGCTGCAGGCGCTTGGCGCTCACGTCGAGCACGCCACTGTCCCCGATCCCGTTATCTACTAATGCAGGTTGCCTATGTTTAAGAAAAAGCCCCTTGCGGAATCCCGAAGACCTTCGACCGGCGCGCAGGCTAAGATCTATAGCCGTGATAACGTCGCTCGCTATTCCGAGCGCGCCCGTCAGCGCCGTCGCGGCCACACAGTTCGCCGTGTCGCGCTTATTGCCGTGCTCGGTGTGCTGCTGAGCGCAACGACTGCCGCCGGCCTGTGGTTCGCCACCATTATGGGCAAGCTCGGCGATTCCAACGTCATTACCGACAATCTGCGCCAGATTCTGGTCGATACCGACGAGGCAAAAGACCCGTTCTACGTGCTGCTCCTTGGTACCGATGGTCGCCCGGGCGAGGATACGTATCGTGCCGACTCGATTATCCTGGCACGCATCGACCCCACGCAAAAGCAGGCGACGCTCATCTCCATTCCGCGCGACACCAAGGTCGTGTACAAGGGCTCGACCATGAAGATCAACGCCTGCCATACCTACGGCGGCGCCGAAGCCATGGTCCAGGCGGTCAACGAGCTGTGCGGTGTTCAGATTTCCCACTATGCCGAGGTCAGCTTCGACGGTATGCAGTCGCTCATCGATTCGGTTGGCGGTATCGACATTAACGCAACCGACGATGTCGACGACCCCGAGCATCTCGACATTAAGATTACTGCCGGTCAGCAGCATATGGATGGCGCGACCGCCCTTACCTACGCCCGCTGCCGCTACATCTATGCCGATGGCGACTACACGCGCATGCGCCATCAGCGTCAGGTACTCGGCGCCCTCGCCAACCAGATCCTCAACAACTTCGATGCCACCAAGGTCTTCGACCTCGTTAATTCGCTGTCGGATATGCTCGTAACCGATATGAGCGTCCAGGATATCGTGTCTACGGTCAATGCCATGCGCGGCATGGACGTCAATGGCATCTACTCGGCTAACCTGCCTTCGTATGCCGATGACAGCACCATGATTGATGGCGTGAGCTACGTCTTTGTCTACGAGGACCAGCTTAAGGAAATGATGGCGCGCGTCGACGCCGGCAAGGATCCCAAGGGTCCCAATACCATGGGTATGTCCGATGGTACTAGCTCCACGATTGGTGACCTCAACAGCAACACGTCCGACGACTACGCTAACGGTACCGCCACTTCGTCAGGCAGCTCGGACGATTCGGACGACTCCAGCGACTCGGGCGACAGCTCCGATT
>CABMPS010000001.1 GCA_902388545.1 uncultured Collinsella sp. | reverse complement strand
AGGACGCGTCTTCGCTTAAATGCTATATGGCGGATACGGGATTGCTCGTGAGCTTGGCGTTTGATGATGGTCCGGACCTTATGGACGTCCATAGAGACATTCAATTTGGAAGAATTTCAATTAATAAAGGAATGCTGATCGAGAACATCGTGGCGCAGCAGCTTAAGAGTCTGGGGCATTCGCTTTTTTATTACAGCTGGCAGGAGCCTTCCAAAACGGAGGGGAGTCGGCCCAGAACGCGTGAGATTGATTTTCTTGTATCGCGCGGCTTTGAAGATGCGGCTGGAAAACCGCGGGTCACTCCTGTTGAGGTTAAATCTTCCAAATCGTATTCAACAATCTCGCTTGACGATTTTGGCAGACGATTCGAACGACGAGTCGGAGAAGAGATAGTTCTTCACCCAAAACAGCTCAGGGCTGAAGGGCATAGGGTATATCTACCTCTGTATATGACGATCTTTATCTGACCGACGGCATACGGTCCTGTGGCCCATTGAACCGCAGGACCGTGTTTCGTTTGGGCTTTATTATGATATGTGAGTGCAAGCTGAGCCGGGTATTACCGATGCGGACCGCGCCGCCATCGAGGAGCACACGCAGGTCATCTGCTAGCTCGTGCTGCCGGACTAGATTAGGTGGGCGTAGTCCTGTGACTGGTGAAAGACGTGGGCGATATAGATTGTTTCGCGCTCAAACTTGTAAAGGCACACGTAGTTGTTGACGGGAAACGATCGATAATTGCGTGCCGCCAGCTCTCGTATGTGGGAGAGGGGTCGTAGGGGCGGCTGCTTGCGAAGCAGATCAAGCTGATATTCAAACTCAGCAACTAAATTGCCTGCTGCACGTGGATTCATGAGGATTTGAGCAAGGTATCCGACAATACTCTCGTACTCATATCGTGCGCTTTTGAGTATTACGACGTTATAGGTCATATTTGTCTCGTATCGCGGTCGCGAAGGAGTCGTAGTCGCTGTAGTCGCCTTGCGATATCTCGTCTTCTGCCAGCATCATACGAGACAGCAGCTTGGCTTTGGCGATTTCGTCTTGCATGAGACGATACTGGTCGCTGCTGATGCAGTGCATGGCCTCGTAGCCGTTCTTGGTAACGGTGACATCGCGCTCAGACTCAACAAGCGCGGTAAATGCAGCGGTGTCCTTCATATCTCGGACAGGCACACAGGTGGACATAGGTACCTCCTTTGCGTTGGGACATAATTGTACCACGGTATATTAAAACGTCGGCGTCGACGAATTATCTCAATCTGTAACAGTTGGGAGTAGAAAACCGGGTTAGATGTTACGGATCGAGACAAACGGTCTGCTCGGACCGAGCCAAAACAAAAAAGCCGCATGCGATCCCGTGGAGGGACTCACATGCGGCCGACAGGGAGTGCGCGGCGGAAACTAGGCCATGAGCAGGCCGGTCTCCGCGACGTTCTTGTACCAGTACGCGCTTGCCTTGGGATAGCGGGCCTGGGTCTCGAAGTCGATGTAGAACAGGCCGTAGCGCTTGTTATAGCCGTTGGTCCAGGAGAACTGGTCCTGCAGCGACCACACAAAGTAACCATCGACGTTTACGCCGCCGTCGATTGCCTTGAGGATCCACGCGAGATGCTGGCGCATGTAATCGATGCGAGGGGCATCGTCGATAAAGCCGTCCTCAAAGTCGTCCTTATAGCCCATGCCGTTCTCGGTGATGTAGATCTTCTTGTAGTTGGGGTAATCGTTCTTAATGCGGAGCAGCAGGTCGTAGAGGCCCTCGGGATAGATGATCCAGTCCCAATCGGTGGTGGGTACGCCTTCGCGCACGCATGCCTCGCCCACGCCCTTGAGGAACCAGCGCGAGGAGCCCTTGTCGCCGGTGCCATTGTGATTGATGTCGTTTTCGCCCTCGGCGGCACGCAGGAACTGGCACTTGTAGGTGTTGACGCCCAGGCAATCGTTGTAGGGGAGCGCGGCGGTCAGCGCGGCGATGTCCTCGTCGCGGACGTCGAGCTCGCCGCCGGCGATGTGGGCCAGCTTGGTTGCAGCCTCCATGGTGTCGGCCGCATAGTGGCCGCGGAAGGTGGCGTCGAGTACCCAGCGGTTGTTGATGACGTCGGCCATGCGAGCTGCCTCGCAGTCGGCGGCGCTGTTGGGGTCGAGGGGATACTTGGGCTCCAGGTTCTGGACAATACCGATCTCGCCCTCAAAGCCGCCATCATGGAAGGCGACAACGGCCTTGGCGTGGGCCACCATCATGTTGTGCATGAGCTGGAAGGCCTTGTCCAGACGGTACTTCTCGCCGTGCGGCCAGTTGCCGACGATAAAGCTGCCCTCGGCGGTCGCGGGAATCTCGTTAAAGGTAAACCAGTGCTTGACCTCGGTGAACTCGGCAAAGCAGAACTTGGCGTATGCAACAAAGGCGTCGATCGTCGTGCGCGTCAGGAATCCCTCGCCGCCGTCCTGGTAGAAGGCCTCGGGCGTGTCAAAGTGATCGAGCGTGACATAGGGGATAACGCCAGCTTTGTTGCAGGTGGCAAAAAGCTCGTGATAGAAGGCGACGCCCTCGGGGTTAATCTCACCGGTGCCGTTGGGGAAGATACGGCTCCAAGCGATGGAGACGCGAATACCGTTGATGCCGAAGCGCTGGCACAAGTCGATATCGACCGGGTATTTGTTGTAGAAGTCGCTTGCAGGATCGGGGGAGAAGCGACCCTGGGCAGCCAGGAAATCGTCCCAGGGAACTTTGCCCTTGCCGTGCGTGCGGGTCCCGCCCTCAACCTGGTAAGCGGCGGTGGCGCCGCCAAACACAAAGCCGTCGGGGAACTGCATGGGGTTGGTCATGAGTCATCCTTTCTGTGGGATACGAATAGGGAGAGGTGCCCGAACTGGGAATCCGGGCACCAACAGAGGGAGGAACTAGTCGAGGTTCTCGCGGAGCCACTTGATGGCGCCAGCGGGGTCGCGAGTAAGGTCGATATATTCCTTACCGCGCGGGGCGAGCAGCTTAATGCCCAGGCGATCGGTGTCGGCCTTCATGTCGTTGTAGTAGCTACGAACCTGCGGGGCGAGCACGATGACGTCGTACTGATCCATGATGGCAGTGTGCTGGCCATAGGCACCTGCGGAGGAAGCGATGTTCTCTCCGGTCTGTGCGGCACCTTCCTTGATGGCGTTGGCGAGCATGGCAGAGGTTCCGGCGCCGGCGCACAGGACGAGGACCTTCAGGCCATCGACATGCTTCTTGGCGGATGCATCGGCAGCGGGCTCGGACTCGGGCTGATCGGCGACAGACTTGCTGTCGGCGACGGCAACAGTCGTCTCGACGGAAGCGGTAGCCTGCTCGACAGCGGGCGCAGAGGGCTTGGCGGCGATGTCAGCGGCACCATTGGACTCGAGACCCAGCTCGGCGGCGCGCTCGGCCTCCTGGTCGCAGAGCAGCTTATCGTATGCCTTCAAGAACGGCAGGTAGATGATGGCGTCCAGCAAGATGATAATCGCGACAAATATCAGGGCGATAAGCTGGAAGTTCGTGGTGATGAAGATGCCGATGGGGGCAGGGGTAGCCCAAGGCACCACGAAGGAGAAGCCGTTCATGCCCACGTTATCGATAAAGAACTTGGCAACACTCACGTTGACGCAACCGGCGGCAACAAAGGGGATGAGCATGTAGGGATTAAGGATCATCGGCGCGCCAAAGAGCAGCGGTTCGTTGACGGCGAAGGCAACAGGAACAATCGAGGCCTTACCGACGGCTTTGAGCTGCTTGGACTTCATAAAGAGAATCAGCAGAAGCGGCACGATGAACGTGGCGCCGGTGCCGCCGAACTCACCCACGAGCGACATGTTAAAGGTGAGGGAGTGGGCGGGGTGGCCACCGGCAAGCAAAACCTGCAGGTTCTCGGCCTGGTTGGCAAGACGGATGGGGTCGATGCCCGGCTGGACGATCGAGGGGCCGTGGACGCCGATGAACCAGAAGAACGCGGTGGCTGCCTGGATAAGGATAAGGCCAGGATAGGTTTCTGCAGCGGTAAAGAGCGGGGAGAGCAGTTTGATAAGCAGCTCGGAGAACGGAACGCCCATGAGGTTGCGCACGACGAGATCGATGATGCCGCAGATGATGACGGCGCCGCCAAAGGGGATGATGTCGCGGAAGTTCTGAGCGATGGCGCCCGGCACCTCCTTGGGCAGCTTAATGGTCAGATCGCGCGAGACGCAGAACTTATAGACCCAAACGGTAATAAACGCGGCGATATAGGCCGAGAACAGACCGCGCGTACCCATGCTGGTGCAATCGAAGACCGAAAGTTCGGAGCCGTTGAACTTGGTGGTGAACTGCGTAACGGCGAGCAGCAGCATGCTGCACTGGGCGGCCACCATGGTGGAGCCGTCGTTGAGCACCTTGCCGGCGGGCATGCGACGGTTCATGGAAGCCGTAAAGTTCTTGGCGGTGGTGCCGGCAACCATGATGCCCATGACGCCCATGGTGAAGTTGTACAGCTTATTGCACCAGTCGATGAGCGGCTGGGGCAGCGTGATGCCAACTACGCCAGGAAGGGTGGCGATCAACAGAAAGATCGAAGAGGTGAGGACGATGGGCATGCACCCAAGGAATCCGTCCTTAATGGCCTGGAGGTAGATGTTCCTCGAGATCTTCTCAAAGAACGGCTGATGCTTTTCGAGCATCTTTACGATGGCGTCCATAGAGCTCCTTTGTTGCTCGATGCGCGATGCATGTGGATGGAACTGGTCGTCGATGGATGGTCAGGACTGCCCGGAAACCTTCCTGCTTAAGGAAGGCATTGCGAAATGACAACGTTGTCATTTCGTTAATGACAACGTAAGACATTTTGGGAAGAGCAACAAGGATTTACAGGTGAACGGTCGATATTGTCCGATAAACGGCTGATTTGTCAGTCGGGCAGGTAGTGTATGCTAGAACGCAAAAAAACAATCGATTCAAAACCGACTGGAGAAGTAGTGGCAACGATGGACAAGAAAAATGTCTCAATGAACGATGTGGCAGTTGCCGCGGGCGTTTCTCTCAAGACGGTGTCGCGCGTGATCAACGAGCCCGATAGCGTGCGCGAGTCGACACGCGATAAGGTCCATTCCGCAATGGAGACGCTCGGGTTTCGAACCAACTTTGCCGCGCGTTCGCTCAAGTTGGGCCGTTACGGGTGCATCGGCGTGGTGCTGTTCCACTTGTCGGGCGGCGCCGTGGACATGATTGACGGTATCGCCGATGCCGCCGAAGAACGCGGCTTTGCTCTCACGATGATCAAAAAGCGGGCGGGGGAGAAGATGACCCTTGCCGATGCGGCGCGCAGGATGTCGCAGCTGCCTGTTGATGGCATGATCTTCAACCTGCGTCAGATGGTCGATGACTTTGATACCTTTGAGGCGCCGAAAGACCTCAAGACGGTGATTATTACGCCGATGGAGCATCCTACCTGCTCCACCGTCAGTGACGACCAAGAGGGCGGCGCGCGCATGGCGTGCGAGTACTTCTTGAATCACGGGCACAAGAACGTGTACTTCGTTTCTGGTAAAAAAGAGTCACTGTCGAGCCAATGTCGTATGAAAGGCTGGCGTGCGGCGCTCGAGGCGCGCGGCATTGAGCCGCCCGAGCCTCTGCGGGGCGATTGGAATGCGGATAGCGGGTATGCCGCGGGCCTCGTGCTTGCCGATAAACCCGACTGCACGGCAGTCCTGGCCGCCAACGACTGCATGGCGAACGGCGTGATGATGGCCTTGCGCGACAAGGGGCTGAACGTGCCCGACGATGTGTCCGTGATTGGCTTTGATGACGAGCTTTACAAGACGATGCCCAACTCGATTTTGACGTCGGTAAAGTTCCGTCACCGCGAACTGGGCATCCGCGCACTCAACGAGGTTGTTGCGGGTTTGGAAGCCCCGAGTTCCAGAAGCCGTACGCTCGTTTCGGGCGTGCTGGTCGAGCGTTCCAGCGTAAAGGACCTGCGGGCGTAGACGTGCTCGGCTCGTTCATCTTAATCTGTAACAGCTAGGACCCAAAAACTCGACTAGGTGTTACAGATCGAGATTTTGTCTACCCAGCCATCATCTTTGTCTTGATCTGTAACAGTTAGACGGTCAAAAGCGAGTCAGATGTTACAGATTGAGACAAACGAACACGGCCCAGCCCGCCCAAAAACAAAACCGGCGGATACGACCAAGGATGCTGAAGCATCCACCGGGAAGGTCGTATCCGCCACACGGAAAGAGGTGCATGGACGCAGCGCCCATGCGATCGGGAATGGTAAGGTGCACGGCAGCGTGATGGCCACAGCGACCGATGGCGTTAACTAGTCCAGACGACGGGTCTGCGCCACGTGCTTGTACCAGTAGGCGCTTGCCTTGGGCGTGCGCTTCTGGGTTTCAAAGTCTACGTAGAAGAAGCCATAGCGCTTGTTGTAGCCGTTGGTCCAGGAGAACTGATCCTGCAGGCTCCACAGGAAGTAGCCGCCCACGTTGACGCCCACCTCCATGGCCTTGAGCAGCCAGCGCAGGTGCTGCTCGATGTAGTCGATGCGCGGCTGGTCGTCCACAAAACCGTCCTTGTAGGGGTCCTTGTAGCCCATGCCGTTTTCGGTAATGAAGATCTGCTTGTAGTTGGGGTAGCGCTGCTTAATGTAGACGAGCAGATCGAACAGGCCCTCGGGATAGATGATCCAGTCCCAGTCGGTGGTGGGGATGCCGGGCTTGTTCACATGCTCGCCAATGCCCTTGACGCGCCAGCGACCGGTGCCCTTCTCGCCCGTACCGTTGTGGTGCAGGTCGTTCTCGCCGTCGTAAGCCTTGAGGAAGCGGCACTGGTAGTTGTTGACACCCAGGTAATCGTTGTAGAGCGCAGCCTCGCGCATGATTTCCAGATCATCGTCCAGGATCTCGATGGCGCCGCCCGAGACGGCAGCCAGGCGGTTGGCGCACTCGAGGGTGTCGGGAGCATAGTCCCCGCGGAAGGTGGCGTCGAGCAAGAACTGGTTCTGCAGCACGTGCTCGTTATTGGCGGCCTTGATGTCGGCGGGGTCGTTCTCGTTGAGCGGGTACTTGAACTCCAGCGACTGGATGACGCCGATCTTGCCCCTAAAGCCGCCGTTGTGGAAGGCCAGCACGGCCTTGGCGTGGGCGAGCATCATGTTGTGCTCGCACTGGAAGGCCTCGGCCAGATGCGCCTTGACGCCGCCGGGGAAGGTGCCCTCGATGTAGGTGTTGGAGGCGTCCGCCCAGATCTCGTTAAAGGTGAACCAATAGGTCACCTGGTCGGCGTACTCCTTAAAGCAGAAGGTGGCAAAGTCCACAAAGGCGTCGATGGTCTCGCGGTTGAGGAAATCGCCCTTCTCAAAGAGGGGAAGCGGCGTATCAAAGTGATGCAGCGTGACAAACGGCTCAACGTGGTGCTTGTGGCACTCGGCGAAAAGGTCGTGGTAGAACTGGACACCCTCGGGGTTGATCTCGCCGGTGCCGTTGGGGAAGATGCGGCTCCAGGCAATGGAGAGGCGAATGCCGTTGATGCCGAATTCCTCGCACAGCTCCAGGTCGACGGGGTACTGGTTATAGAAGTCCGAAGCGGGATCGGGGGAAAAGCGCCCCTGGGCCTCCAGGAAGTCGTCCCAGGCAACCTTGCCCTTACCGTGAGTGCGGGTCTCGCCCTCTACCTGGTAGGCAGCAGTGGCGCCGCCAAAGACAAAGTCCTCGGGAAACTGCGCAGGCGGGTTGGTGACGCTAGCAGGATTAACGGACATGATGATCCAATCGTCTAAATCGAAGGGCCAACCGGCTGTTGATGGTCGGCTGGCCCTGGGCGTTACTTACTTCGATAGTTGCTCGGAGACGAAGGCGAGAGACTTGTCGCCGTTCTGGGAGAGCTCGATGTACTGTTTGCCACGGCAGGCGACGCACTTGTTGCCCACACGCTCGCAGTCTTTCTGCAGGTCGGCCAGGTAGCTGGCTGCCTGCGGGGCCAGGACGACCAGGTCAAAGTCGGGGAGCATGTCGACGTGGTTGCCATAGGCTTCGGCAGCGGTCTCCAGATTGATGCCGCGCTCCTTGGCAGCCTTGGCCAGCGCGTTGGCGAGCAGACCCGAGGTTCCGCCACCCTGGCAGAGCACGAGCACGCGCTTGCCGTTGAGGTCGCTGGCGGTCGTTGCCTCGGCAGCGGGTGCTGCAGAAGCGGCAAGGGCGTCGGCCTTCACGGCCTCGGCTGCGGCGCCGGCGGCAACGCTCTTGGCATCGGCCTTGCCCTGGAAGGCGTCGTTGAGCTTGGCGGCCTTCTCGGCGTTCTTGGCGGTGAGCTCCTCCTGGGAGATCTCGGCCTCCTCGGCGCACTTCTGGGCGTCATAGGCACGGAAGAACGGGTAGTACAGGACGAAGTCGACGACCAGGATGAGGGCGAGCATCACAAAGGCGAGCGGCTGGAAGCCCAAGCCCATGATGGTGCCGATGGGGCCGGGAACGGTCCAGGGCAGGGTGTACATAAAGCCGTTCATGCCCAAGAAGTCGATAAAGATCTTGAGGATCCAGATGTTGGCGATCGGGGCAAAGACAAACGGGACAAAGAAGACGGGGTTGAGCACGATGGGCGCGGCGAACAGCAGCGGCTCGTTGACAGCAAAGCAGACCGGGACGATGGCGGCCTTACCGACGGCGCGCATCTCCTGAGACTTGGCCAGGAAGCAGAACATAAAGACCAGGACGAGCGTGGCACCGGTGCCGCCCATGCAGACGACGAAGTACTGGGCACCCTGGGTCAGGACAGCGGAAGCGTGCTGGCCGGCCTGGAACGCAGCCAGGTTGTCGGTCATGTTGGCAACGAGAGCGGCGGCGATGGCGGGCTCGACGATCGAAGGGCCGTGGACGCCCACGAACCAGAAGAGGCTCATGGCGCCGTAGATCACAGCGAGGCCGATGTAGCCGTCGGCAGCGGTGAACAGGGGCTGGAACACCTGGATGACGCCCTGGGCAAAGCAGAAGCCAAAGGCAGCGCGGAAGACGATGTCAAAGACCCAAAAGACGGTGATGCAGACGGAGAAGGGGATGATGTCCTTAAAGGTCTGCGAGATGTTGGGCGGAACCTGCTCGGGCATCTTGACGGTGATGTTGCGCTTGATGAAGAACTTGTAGATGATGCCGGTCACAAACGCAGCGATAAAGGCGGTCAGCAGGCCTTTGGAACCAAGGTAGGTGGTGTTGAAGCCGCTGGCAGCGTCCGTGGCGATCGTGTCGCTCGAAAGGAGCAAGAAGCCGATGATGGCTGCGCACATGCACGAGATGAAGTTGATCTGGTTGTTCTTGGGTAGATCGCGGTTCTGGGCGTCGGCGAAGTGCTTGGCCGTGGTGGCGGCGCAGGCGATGGCCAGGATGCCCATGGAGTAGTTGTAGCACTTCCACAGGGCGTTGTTGATGTCATCGGGCCAGTAGAAACCCCAGATGTTGGGGACCGAGGCTACCAGGCAGAAGATGGACGAGAAGATGATGATGGGGATGACGGAGATAAAGCCGTCGCGGATCGCCTTGAGGTACTTGTTGCGGGCGATCGCGTTGAAAAAGGGCTGGCCCTTTTCGATGATGGCGATGAGTTGCTCCATGCAATGCTCCTAAGAGTCGGTGGGTTAGCAACGATGGTAGCTTTTGGCGTTCGGTTGCCAAAATGTTGACGTTGCCATTTTGCGGCACAAAAAAAAGACGCGAATCGGGGGTTTCTGTGCCTGCGAACCGTCGATTCCTTACGCGTAAACGTCTGAGCCGCCCGGTGGCTCTGTGTTTGCACAATGGCAACGTTAACATTTGGACTACAAAAACCGTTCGGGGAAGCGGAATTGTCGGTGAACGGTAGGTTTTGGGTGGTAAGCGTATTGTGGGGGAGGCGTTGGATATACTAAAAGGCGTTAAAAAGGACTGCGCAGGATGCCATCGATGGCATCGTTGACATAGAAAGATCGACCTATGGCCGCTGTTAAAAAATCGGTATCCGTCAAAGACGTGGCGCGTCTCGCGGGCGTCTCGGAGCAGACGGTCTCGCGTACCGTGCACGATTCGCCCAGCGTTCGCCCCGAGACCAAGGAGCGCGTGCGCGCCGCCATGCGCGAGCTTGGCTACCGTCCAAACTTTGCCGGTCGATCGCTGCGCCGCGGCAAGTTTAAGACTGTCGGCGTCGCCATGTTCAACATTACCGGTACCGGCAACCTCGACCGTATGGAGGGCTTTGCCGCCGCCGCCGACAAACACGGTTATGCCATCACCCTTACTAAAGTAGATGGACATCCCTATACCCTCGAGAGCGCATCAACGCGCATGAGTGCGCTTCCGGTGGATGGCATGGTTGTGATCATGAATCGCATGCCGGCGGACTTTGGCACCTTCGAGCCGCTGCCCGGCATGCTGACAGTGCTCGTTACCATGCTGGAGCACCCGCTCTGTTCAACGGTCGATAACGACCAGTTCGATTGCTCGCGTCAGGTCGTCGAGTACTTGCTGGGGCAGGGGCACAAGACCGTGCACTTTATCTCGTGTCCAGAGCGCTCGCTTTCGGGCATGCAGCGCGAGGAAGGCTGGCGCGAGACATTGCGTGCGCATGGTATTGAACCGCCGCGACTCGTCCGTGGCGATTGGACGGCACAGAGCGGATATGCCGCCGGTCAGGCTCTGGCGGACGATCCGACCTGTACCGCCATTTATGCCTCCAACGACGCCATGGCCTACGGCTGCATTCGCGGGCTCGAGTCGCGCGGAAAGCGCGTGCCCGAGGACGTGAGCGTGGTGGGTGTCGATGACAGCCTGGGCGATATCGTGCCCGATCGTCGCCTGACCACGGTGCGCTTTGATAACAAGCGCGTCGGCATGTGGGCGGTCGACAAGATCGCCGGCGCCGAGGGGGTTGCGTCTGGCGTGGAGCACATGCTGATTCCTGGTGTGCTCGTAGAGGGCGATACGGTGCGCGATTTGCGCTAGGGTGTGGACCTGTTTGGGTTGCCGCTAATCGTGTTTGATATTGTTCGAAACGGTTTAAAAACCGTTCACGGGCGAAAATCGACCGTTCATAGCTCGAAATTGCGTTTTGCATTGTTCTTTTTTGTTTGAATGTTACTGTCTCTGTCATACACAACGCAGCGCGTACGCCCGGACGCGATGCTCTCCATTGGTTCATATGTGAAAGGAACGCAATATGGCAACCAAAGAAGAAATCTCGATGGTTGGATTCGAGATCGTCGCATACGCGGGTGACGCCCAGACCGATCTGCTTGCAGCGCTCGATGCTGCTCGCGAGGGCGATTTTGAGAAGGCCGAGCAGCTGCACAAGGATGCCAGCGATGCACTTATCGGCGCCCACGACACGCAGACCAAGCTGCTTTCGCAGGAGGCCGGCGGCGGTGAGATGGAGATGACCTTCATCATGGCTCACGCTCAGGATACTCTCATGACCACCATGATCCTGGAGAAGCAGACCCGCTTTACCATCGATGCCTATAAGCGCATCGCCGCACTCGAGGCTAAGCTCGCCTAACGAGCTCTCACAACCAAGTCCCCTTCCAAAAGCTCTGCCGCTACCCGCGGCAGGGCTTTTTCTGCACTCCTCCAAGTTGCGGTGAAATAGGGACTGAATAGGGACCGGCGGGCGCAAAACAATCCCTATTCCACCGCAACTTAGAAATCGGCGATCAGCCCAGCGGACCCTGAAAACAATCCCTATTCCACCGCAACTCATCCCGAAATAGTCATTGGGGACAGTCTTGGTGCCCGTTCGTCTTGCCGTTCGGTTTTTCGCTGGGTGGGTATACTTCCTTTCACATTAAACGCCGGACTGAGGAGGTATCCAAATGCCGGATAACGGGTCAATACAAAAAAGAGACGCGCATGAGATGGCCCATGGCCGTCCTGTTCAGATTACCGAGCACACAACGGTGGCCGAGCTGCAGCCCAGCCTGTCCGATGTTGTGTGCGCAAATAAAAAACTGCAGGTCGGTATCATCGTTGCCCTTGTGGTTATGGCGCTCCTGTCGGGCTTTGTCGCGCGCCCGCATTTTGCCGATACCAAGACTTGGGACTCCACCATCGAGGTTATCGATCAAAAGAAGGGCAACGTTTTGGCGCTCACGACCTCGTGTGTTGCCCTGTCTGCGGGCATCACGGCGCTGCCGGGCGATACGGGAACGCCGGTTGCCGAGCAGCTCGCACAGCTTTCGGGCAACCTAGGCATCGTGCTTGCCGTGCTCTACCTCGAGAAATATCTGCTGACCATCTTGTGGTCGGTGGGCCTGGGCATCCTGATCCCGTTTGCTCTGGTGCTCTTTGCGGTCTCGCTTGGCATTCACGGACGCTGGAGCACGAGTGCCGTCTTGCGCCGCGTGGCGACCCGCGTGCTGGTGGTTGCCGTGATCGGCATGGCGCTTGTGCCCGCGAGCGTATGGGTGTCGCAGAAGGTCGATGAAACGTATCGCGTAAGTATTGAACAAGCTGAGCAAAAGGCAGCGGACGCTGCGGAAAAGACCGATACCACGGACAAGTCAGCCGAGACCAGCTCAAAATCGAACAAGAAAAAATCCGAGGCCACGGAGTCCAAAAACGTGCTCGAGCAACTGACCGATGGGGCATCGAGCCTGGTCACGTCGGTGACCAGCGGTGCCAAGCAGATGACCGACGAGATCGTGCAGCAGGTGACCGACCTCATCGAAGGCGTCATCGTGATGATCGTGACCTCGTGCGTTATTCCGTTGCTGGTGCTCGTGGCGTTTCTGTGGCTGGGACACACGCTGCTGGGAATCGATATCTCCGGCCCTGCGAACTATTTGACGGGACGCTTTCTGGGCGCTCCGTCCAAGCATGCCAAAAAGGGCGGGCGGTCCGAGTAACTAAAACATCCGTACGTGCCGGAGCATACCGAGGAAGGGTGGCTGAGATTCGTTCTCGGCCGCCCTTTTTGTTTGTTGAATACGTGGCAGGCCAGACCCTCCTCGAGCCCAAACGGTCAATAATCGCCAGCGAACGGTATTTGTTCAAAAAAGAACAAAGATAAACAAATAGTTGTTGCAGTTAGTGTTCGAATGTGTTCAAATAAACATGAACAGTGAAGAACCGCACATTCAGATGCCCGGACCTGATCGCGATTCAACACTTCCAAACAGAAACTACGCGCCTGCGTATCTCTCAAGGAGGATGTCATGAGGGTTGTAATCGCTTCCGATGCCGACGGCATGTCGATGAAGGAGTCCATCAAGGAGATGCTCATTGCCGACGGTCACGAGGTCGTCGACTATTCCGAGACCCCTGCCGCGGACTTTGTCGATTCCGCGACCGCCGTTGCCAAGGACCTGCTGGAGCACAAGGATTCCCAGGGCTTCGCATTCGATAAGTACGGCGTCGGCTCCTATATGGCCGCCGTCAAGATCAAGGGCATGGTCGTCGCCAACATTTCCGACGAGCGTTCCGCCTACATGACCCGCGAGCACAACGGTTCGCGTATGGTCACCATGGGACCGGGCGTTGTGGGCACCGAGGTCGCCAAGAAGATCGCCCGCGAGTTCCTGCGCGCCCAGTACGCCGGCGGCCGTCACCAGATCCGTGTCGACATGCTCAACAAGATGGCCTAACGAGAGCCACCGAGAACTCGAACTTCTATCTCAACTTGTGAATTCAGACGAAAGGACGTTCTGATGAAGAAGACCATCGCAATCGGTTGCGACCATATCGTTACGGACGAGAAGATCTATCTGGCCGACCGCCTGGAGCAGGCTGGCTACAAGGTGCTCGACTGCGGCACCTACAGCCACACCCGTACGCACTATCCCATCTACGGTAAGGCCGTGGGCGAGGCTGTTGCCAGCGGCAAGGCCGACTTTGGCGTGGCCCTGTGCGGCACCGGCATCGGCATCACCAACGCCGTCAACAAGGTTCCCGGCGCTCGCTGCGCCCTGGTTCGCGACATGACTTCTGCCCTGTATGCCCGTCGCGAGCTCAACGCCAACATCGTGGGCTTTGGCGGTAAGATCACCGGCGAGTTCCTGATGGCCGACATTATGCTTGCCTTCCTGGAGGAGCCCTACGAGAAGACTCCCGAGCACGACGCCCTGATCGCCAAGATTGACGCTTGCAATAAGGCCGACGCCGAGGCTCAGGCCGACCCGCACTTCTTTGACGAGTTCCTCGAGAAGTGGGACCGCGGCGAATACCACGACTAAGGGGGTTCCGGCGTTTTAACAAACGCCGGACCGGTCGACGCTGCGAAGCCATCTGGCGGGCAATCTGCCGCTCAGCTTCGACGGCATGACCAGAAGGTCAATGCCGTCTCGCTTCACGGCACCTTGCCTCGCCAGCTGGCTTCTCGCTGATGTCTGAGTGACCTGTGGGGTTACCGCTGTTGTTGCGAAGCGTTCTGGTATGGCAAGTTGCTCCGATAACACGTTTGCTTGCTGAGCTTGTGTGCTTCGTTTTGGCGGTACCCGGCATTCTGTAGCTTTTCAATTGACGGCTCGCGTTTCTGTGAGGGGGCGCGGGCCGGTTTTCTATCAGCCCCACTGACTCGGCGGGCTGGCGTACGAAAGGGAAGGCTCCTATGGAGTTTGTTCTTGATAACGGTTCTATTCGTGTGGCACTGAGCACGGCTGGCGGATCGTTCACTTCGATTAAAGCCAACGGTCGCGAGTACCTGTGGCAGGGCGATCCTTCGGTCTGGTCGGGCCAGGCACCCATTTGCTTTCCGATTTGCGGCGGCCTTCGTGATGGCCGCGCGATGACCATGGGCGGCCGCGAGGTCAAGCTTGCCCGCCACGGCTTTGCCCGCAAGCAGGAGTGGAAGCTCGAGGAGCAGAGCGACAACATGGTTGCGCTGAGCCTAAGCTCTGCCGACCACGCCGAGCTGCTCGAGCAGTATCCGTATCCGTTTAAGATTGTTGCTCGTTACACGATCGATTCGGAAAAGGTGGCCGTGTCGTACGAGGTGACCAATGAGGGTACCGAGGACATGCCGTTTTTTGTGGGTGGTCACCCCGGCTTTAAGTGCCCGCTCGACGAGGGCGAGTCCTATGACGACTATGAGCTTCGTTTTGATCAGCGTGAGGTCGCCGAGCTCTGTACTGCCGTTCCCTCGACGGGCTTGATTGATGTCGAGCATCGCAGCAAAAACCCGATGGTCGGCCACGACCTGCCGCTGACCCACGAACTCTTCGACTTCGCGGAGACCATCTTTGACGTGCTCGACAGCCGCGTGGTTACGCTGACCAAGAAAACCGGGGACAAGGGAGTGCGTTTGACGTTCCCCGATATGCCATACCTGATTGTGTGGAGCAAGCC
Organism: uncultured Collinsella sp.; assembly: GCA_902388545.1. GTDB lineage: Bacteria > Actinomycetota > Coriobacteriia > Coriobacteriales > Coriobacteriaceae > Collinsella. Next base: position 16,745 of record CABMPS010000001.1, on the reverse strand, counting down.
CGAGGGCGACTTTGTGGCCGTGGAACCGTGGGGCGGCCTGTCCACTTGCTCCGACGAGGACGATATTCTGGAGCACAAGCGTGGCTGCCTGGTTGCCAAGCCGGGGGAGACCGTCACCCGCGGTTTTGAGATCGAGATCCTTTAACGAGCTATCGTATGTTTGGGGCCGCGCGTGTCGTGCCCCGGAAACAGGAGTTCAACATGATTCTGACCGTTACCATGAACCCGTCGATCGATACGCGCTATCAACTCGACAAGCTGATCATCGACGACGTGAACCGCGTGACGCCTGAAAAGACCGCTGGCGGCAAGGGCCTCAACGTGAGCCGTGTGCTGCTGCAGTTGGGCGACGATGTGCTCGCGACCGGCCTGCTCGGCGGCCACATGGGTGCCTATATGGCCGAGCTTATGGATGCCGACGGCGTCAAGAACGACTTTGTGCCCATCGCCGGTGAGACGCGCATTTGCCTGAATATCCTGCACGAGGGCAATCAGACCGAGCTGCTGGAGAGCGGCCCGCAGATCGCTCCCGCCGAGCTCGAGGCCTTTACGGCTAAGTTCGCCGAGCTTGCAGCGAAGGCGGATGTTGTGACGCTTTCGGGCTCGCTGCCGCGCGGCGTCGATGCTGGCTACTATGCCGAGCTCGTCAAGATCGCCGAGGAGGCGGGCGCCAAGGTGCTGCTCGACACCTCGGGTGCATCGCTGGAGGCTGCGCTGGAATCTGACGCTAAGCCTGAGCTCGTGAAGCCCAACCTGACCGAGATTAACGGCCTGCTGGGTACGTCCTTTACGACCGATGATGTCGATGCCCTGCGCGAGGCGCTTGCCGCCGATGGCCGCTTTGCCGGTATTCCCTGGGTCGTCGTCTCGATGGGCGCTGCCGGTTCGGTGGGCTTCCATGAGGGCCGCGCGTTCCGCGCCAAGACGCCCGCGATTGCGGCTGTGAACGCGACGGGTTCCGGTGACTCGACCATCGCCGGCTTTGCGCATGCCATTGCTGCTGGTGCCGACGACGTCACGGTGCTCAAGACCGCCAATACCTGCGGCAAGCTCAACGCCATGGATCCCAAGACCGGCCACCTGGTCATGGACCGCTGGGACGAGGTCTACAACAGCGTTGAGGTCGTAGAGTTGTAGCGGTTGCGACTCCTAATAGAATGAGCGTGGATAATCTCCTGCTTTTGGTGCCCATGCGAGCTCAAAGTGGGAGATTTTCCACGCTCGAGTCATTAGCCATTGGGGACGTTCTTGTTTGACTAGTCGTTTAAGAACGTCCCCAATGGCTACACTCAAAAACGGCGCCCGTCGGCGATGTTGCCGGCGGGCGCCGTTGTCTTGAAGACGAAATAGTCCGTTTTCCTCCGTCTCCAAGGGATCATTACAGTGAGTCGATAAAGCGCTGCTGGGCGGCGCGGCCGGCTTCGTCCCACTTAAAGACGCCGGCGTTGTCGAGTACGTGGCCAAACACCACGCCGACCTCCTCGTGCAGGATATCGATGGCGTTGTCGGCCGTAAGCTCGTCGGCGCGGCGGGCAAAAACGTCCTCGGCCCATGCAGCGTGGCTGCGGCAAAGATCATCGCCCTCGAGCGCACCGGCGAGATCGTAGCTGGCATCGGCCTTGGCCGCCAGCAGGTGCTCGCGGACAGCGCCGAGCTCGGGAACCAAGCGCGGCGGCAGAATGGCCAGGCCCATGACCTCGATCAGGCCGATGTTCTCCTTCTTAATGTGATGGTACTCGGCATGCGGGTGGAAAACGCCCAGCGGATGCTCGTCGGTTGTGATGTTGCAGCGAAGCGCCAGGTAGGCCTCGTAAATCTCGCCGCCGGCGTTGCCGCGGGAGTCGACGCGGCGGATGACGGGCGTCACGGTGTTGTGCGCTACGCCGTCGGCCGTGTGCGCGATAACGCCCACAGACTCGTCGGTCCACTCGCGCCAGGCGAGGATAATCTTCTCGGCAGCGTCGAGCAGCTGAGCGCGGTCATGCGAGCGCAGGCGCAGCACCGAGAGCGGCCACTGCAGCACAGTGCCAGTGACCTGGTCAAAACCGGGCACGCTAAACTGCGAGACCTCGGCGGCATGCATCATGGGGAACTCGTGCGCGCCGCCCTGGAAGTGGTCGTGCGACAAGATCGAGCCGCCCACGATAGGCAGGTCGGCGTTGGAGCCGATGAAGTAATGCGGGAACAGGTCCACAAAGTCGAGCAGGCAGGTCAGGCCCTTGCGGTCGACGTGCATCGGACGATGCTCGGAGCTCATGGCAATGCAATGCTCGTTAAAGTACGCGTACGGGCTGTACTGGAAACCCCAGCGCTCGCCGTTGAGCTGGATGGGGATAATGCGCAGGTTCTGGCGAGCGGGGTGAGCGCCGCCGTCGGCTGCGGCGGAGCGTCCGGGGTAGCCCTCGTTTTCGATGCAGAGCTGGCAGGCGGGATACTTCTCGCCCGTGTTCTTTGCGGCACCAGCCGCGGCGATATCGCGTGGGTCCTTCTCAGGCTTGGAGAGGTTGATGGTGATCTCAAGATCGCCCCAGTTGGTGGGGGTGCTCCATTTGATGTTGCGCGCGATGGCGGCACGGCGCACGTAGCCGGCGTCGCAGCACAGGCCGTAGAACCAGTCGGTCGCGGCGCGGGGCTCGTTGACGCCCATACGTCCGTTGAACTCCTCGTTTACAACCGAAGGCCTCGGCATGAGTACGCCCATGATGTGCATGGCGATGCGGTCGCGGCCCGACGCCGTGTCCTCGGCGGCACCGTTGGTAACGGCGGCCTCGGAAAGCGCGGCAAGCGTGCCCTCCAGGTCAAAGTCGGGGAGCGTATCGGGGTGCAAGAGCGAAATCTTCTCGGTCTTGAGCGCCCAAGCCATGTCGAGCGCGGGGCCCGTGGCGCCGATGCACTCCAAAATAGTGTTGTATGCCCAGATGCGATCGTCCTGTCCGATCATCGATCGGTGGATGGCATATTCGATGAGGCTCTGTGCAGCCTCGCGCACGTCGGTCATTACAGCCATGCCGCATAAGCCCCCTTGTCAGAGATGGCGTAGTGACGGGCAGAGCCCTCGCCCAGCCAGCTGTTCATCTTGGCAATGAAGGTGTCGACCAGATCGAGCGGCACGAAGGCCTGGATGGTGCCGCCGAAGCCGCCGCCGTGAATACGAACGGCGCCACGGCCGTCGAGCACATGCTCGGCCAGTGCCAAGGCATACATGGAAGGCTGCTCGGAACCCAGCTTGGCAACAACATTCTGCAGGTACATGGCGGAGCTGGCGCCGGATTCGCGCGTCAGGACCAGGAACTGGTCAATGTCGCCGGCGTTCAGAGCTGCCCAGCGCTTGTCGACCAGGCCGTTCTCGTACCAGTAGTGAACGGCGCGCAGGCAGGCGCGGTCGCCCAGCTTGGCGCGCAGCTCAGGGAGCTTGGCGTCAAAGTCGGCAACGTCGACCTCGCACAGGCGCGCCTTGCCAAACTCGGCGGCGACGTCCTGCATCTCGCGCGGAACGGCGGCGTAGTCGTCAGTGGCGGCTACGTGGTCGGCACCGACCTTAACGAGCACGAGCGCATAGCCGTGATCCTCAAAGTTGAGCTCGAGCTTCTGGGTCTTAGGCTGAGCCTGATCCTCAAAGTTCATGTAGGCAAGGCCGCCCAGGCACACGGCGGCTTGGTCCATCAGACCGCAGGGCTTGCCGTAGTAGTTGTTCTCGGTGCGCTGGCTCATCTGCGCAAGCGCGACGGGCTCAATGGCGGGCGCGCCCCAGAGGGTTTCCATGGCACGACCGTATGCGGCCTCGACGGCAGCGGAGCTGGAAAGGCCGCCGCCCGAGGGAACGGAGCAGGTGAAGGCGAAGTCGAAGCCTTGGGGCTCAACACCAAGCGCTGCGACCTCGTGGGCCATACCACGCACGAGGCTTGCGGACGTGCCTTTCTCGGACTCTTGAATATCCAGCGTGTCGAGCGTGATCTCAAACGTAGGATAGCCCTCGTCGGCGACGCGAATCTTGTTGGAGTCGGTTGCCACGGCGATGCCGTCAACGGCGACATCGAGCGAGCCGGCGATAACGTGGCCACCCTCGTGGTCGGTGTGGTTGCCGCTGATCTCGGAACGGCCGGGCGCGTGCACGTAGAGCACCTGGCGGTCGCCGATGGGGCCAAACTCCTCCTCAAACAGCTTGGTGAGCGTGGCGAGTGTCTTTTCGTCGGGGGTGGTCATGAGGGTCCTTTCCTTGGCGCATACTGACGAGTTTTCCGTCGTAGTGAGTACGTTAACAATCTGAAGCGGCATAAAATCAGCATCTACGATGCCGCACGTTACGGGCTATGTTAACGTACTCATAACACAACACTTATCACTTTTTGAGAATCTGGTAATCGGTAGAAATTCAGCCGTGAACGGTACTGCCGTATGGACTTATAAAGCAGAAGAGATGCAGATAGAAAAAGTAGAGTACGTTAACATGCGTCCGACGATAGCGGGCCTCGGCGCGGGATGTATTTCTGCCCGGGCCGGCATGCACGCTATTCAGATCTCTCAAGGGTGAAGGTGATCCTGTGGCAAGGCGCCCGTCCAACGATACAGGCACGCGTCCGGTCTCCATGGCCGACGTCGCCCGCGCTGCTGGCGTTTCGCAGCAGACGGTTTCGCGCGTCGCCAACGGTTTGCCCAACGTTAACGAGCAGACGCGCCAGCGCGTGCAGGCCGCTATGCAAGAGCTCGGCTTTCGTCCGAGTTATGCCGGTCGCTCGCTGCGCGACGGCCGTTACCATTCGGTCGGCCTGTGCGTCAACGATGTCACCAAGTTTGGCAACCTCTCAATGATCGACGGCATCGCCAGCGCTGCTCGCGAGCATAATTGCGCCATCACGCTGGTCGAGATGTCCAAGACCGAGGAGTTTTCGCTTGCCGAGGCCACGCGTCGTATGGCCGCGCTGCCCGTGGACGGCATCATTATCGGCATGAGTCGCATGGCACCCGATTTTGAGACGTTCGATCCGTTGCCGGGCATTGGAACGGTTATCGTTACCATGTACGCGCACCCGCGGGTGACTACGGTCGACTCCGACCATTACGGCTGCTCGCTATTGCTTATGGATCACCTGTTTGAGCTGGGGCACGAGCAGATTCGCTATATTGGCGGCCCGTCGTTCTCGGTCGACGAGCAATTTCGTCGCGCCGGTTGGCAAGATACACTCGAGCGTAAACACATCGAGACGGTAGAGCCACTCGAGGGCGACTGGTCTGCCAACAGCGGCTACGAGGCCGCTCGGTACTTGGCTGAGCACGACCGCACCATGACGGCGATTTACGCGGCAAACGACCAGATGGCAAACGGCGCCATTGCCGCGCTGCGCGATAGCGGCTTGCGCGTGCCCGAGGACGTGAGCGTGGTGGGCGTCGACGATTCGCTCGACGACTTTGTCGCACATAACGAGCTCACGACCGTTCGATTCGATCTGCATCAGCGCGGGCGCGAGGTGTTCGAGCGCGCAGTTCCCAAGGCGGGGGCATCGGACAAAACCGTCGCCATTCGTATTCCCGGTCAGCTCATCGTTCGACACACCACGGCAGCGCCGCGCGCATAGTTTTCGCAGGTCAACGGCTCTGCGTTGCATATCAATAACAATCGGTAAGGATGCCGGCAGATAGCCGTGACTATGAAGGCGAGTGCTATGATAGACGGGTTCATTTGTCTATCTAGGAGGCTTTGCCTGATGGAGATCACCAAGGATATCCGCTACATTGGCGTTGACGATCATGACATCGACCTGTTCGAGGGCCAGTACGACGTGTCCGAGAACGGTATGGCATACAACAGCTACGTTATCTTGGGCGAGAAGATCGCTGTCGCCGATTCGGTCGATGGCGGATTTGTCGACGAGTGGCTCGGCAACCTCGAGACCGTACTCGACGGCCGCACGCCCGACTACCTGGTCATCCATCACATGGAGCCCGATCACTCCGCCGGCATCGCCGCCTTTATGGAGCGCTATCCCCAGGCGCAGATTGTGGCAAGCATGGGCGCCTTCCGCATGATGGTCAACTACTTTGGCACCGACTTCCCCGAGCGCAAGATGGTTGTCAAAGAGGGTGACGTGCTTGATCTGGGCGGCCACAGCCTGACCTTTGTCGGCGCCCCCAACGTTCACTGGCCCGAGGTACTGTTCTCCTACGAGGCTACCGACAAGGTGCTCTTTAGTGCCGACGGCTTTGGCAAGTTTGGCGCCAACGACATCGAGGATCCGGAAGGGTGGGCCTGCGAGGCGCGCCGTTACTACTTTGGCATCGTGGGCAAGTTCGGCAAGTTTGTGCAGGCCGTGCTCAAGAAGGCCGCCGATTTGGACATCCAGATCATCTGCCCGCTTCATGGCCCCGTGCTGACCGAGAACCTGGGCTACTACCTCGACACCTACAACACCTGGTCGAGCTATCAGCCCGAGGACGAGGGCATCACCATTGCCTACGCGAGCGTCTACGGCCATCTGAAGGCTGCCGTTGAGGAGCTTGCATCTGCGCTCGAGGCTCGCGGCCAGAAGGTTTCCGTCTCTGACTTGGCTCGCGACGACATGGCCGAGGCCGTTGAGGATGCGTTCCGCTATGACCGTCTGGTGCTCGCTTCCATTACCTATCAGGGCGAGATCTTCCCATTCATGAGCACCTTTATCCATACGCTTGCCGAGCATGCCTACCAGAACCGTACGGTGGCGCTCGTCGAGGGCGGCTCTTGGGCGCCCGCTGCTGCCAAGATTATGACCAAGGAGCTCGAGGGTATGAAGGACATCACCCTGACGCAGAACAAGGTGACCGTCCTGGGTTCGCTCAACGACGCCTCGCGCGCTCAGATCGAGGCCCTCGCTGACGAGCTCTCCAAGTAGCGATACGTTCACGTTTAACGCTCAAACCACCACAAAGGGGACGGTGAACCTTTGTGGTGGTTTTTGTTTAAGCGCCGGCGATGAGGAGATTTGGGCGGGCGTTGTCGACGATTTCGGCGATTGAGGTGGCGACGGCGCGATCGGGGTCACGGTCCATCACGATGGCGTTGACGTCGGTCAGCTCGGCAAAGCGGTACATGCCACGTCCGTTGACCTTACTGGCGTCCATGAGGGCGACACTTTGACGAGCAGCACCGACCATAGCCGCTTTGGTCTCGGCCATCTGCGGAAAGTCGGTCGTAAAGCCGCAGCCGGGAACGAAAGCGCCAGGGCACATGACGGCCAGATCGGCATGGACCATTTGGAGCGCCTGCATGGTAAGTGGGCCGTACAGATAGCGATGGCCTTTGCGCAGTGCCCCGCCCAGCATGACGACATCGACCGAGGGCATGCTCTCGTCGATGTAATCGGCAATGGTAATGTCGGCCGTGATGACGGTGATGCCATCGCGCTGGTCGAGCAGGCGGACAAACTCGAGCGCTGTGGTGCCCGAGTCTACGAGCAGGGTGTCACCGTTGCCGACGAGTTCAATGGCGCTTTGCGCGATGGCCTGCTTGGCGGCGACATTGACGTTGATGCGGCGATCCTGGGTGGATACGGTCAGTCGCTTCTGGAGCGACACAGCGCCACCATGCGTGCGGCGCAGCTTGCCGGACTCGGCGAGCGCGTCTAGGTCGGCACGGGCGGTAACGGAGGACACGCCAAAGGTCTGGGCGATTTCTGCCACTTGCACCGAGGCGTTATGTTCGAGCATCTCCATGATGGCGGCACGCCGCTCATCGGCGAAAGCTCGGGTTGTTGCATAGGCCATATCCGCTCCATCATCGTCTGATATTTGCAGGAATTGTGTTGAGTCTATTTTCGTTCATTTTCTTTTTAAGTAAGAAAACGCCTTTCGATTACTTACTTTTTCTATAAAAGAAAGACGTTTAACGCCCAAAATTCAATATCGAACATGGCCACTCGGCTCAAATTCCTTCCGTTTACTTTTCAAAAACGACTGTATTGACCTGCATGGGCTCAATATCTCGCACGTGCAAAGACGCTGAATTTCATACAATGAACGCAGAAAAACGCAAGGTAAAACGCCTTGTGAACAACTACGCCCGATGTCCAGATGCGGGCGAGGGAGAGGAGCAAACGCTCATGGCACTTGTTACCACCGAAAAGATGCTCAAGGACGCTCAGGCCGGCCACTACGCCGTCGGCGCGTTCAACGTCGAGAACCTCGAGTTTGTTATGGCCGTTCTGGCCGCTGCCGAGGAGACCAAGTCCCCCGTCATCATGCAGACCACCCCGGGCACCATCAAGACCGCTGGTCTGGACTACTTCTACGGCATGGTCAAGGCTGCCGCCGAGCGCGCTTCCGTGCCCGTTGCCCTGCACCTCGATCACGGCGATGGCTATGACCGCTGCATGCAGGCTTTCCGCACGGGCTACACTTCCGTCATGATCGACGGTTCGCACGAGTCCTTCGAGGACAACATTGCCCTGACCAAGTCCGTCGCCGATGCTGGCCGTGCCATGGGCGTGCCCGTCGAGGCCGAGCTCGGCAAGGTCGGCGGTAAGGAGGACGACGGTCCCGCGGTTGAGGGCGAGAGCCCCTACACCGATCCTGCCGAGGCCAAGGAGTTTGTTGAGCGCACCGGCTGCACCTCGCTGGCCATTGGCGTTGGCACCAGCCACGGCGTGTACACGAGCGATCCTCACATCGAGCAGTCCGTGGTCAAGGCCATTCGCGACGCCGTCGACGTGCCGCTGGTTCTGCACGGTACCTCCGGTGTGCCCGATGAGCAGGTTGCCGAGGCCGTGAAGAACGGCATCTGCAAGGTCAACTACGCAACCGAGCTGCGTCAGGCCTACACCAAGGGCTTCATGGCCTACATGGCCGAGAACCCTGCCTGCTTCGATCCTAAGAAGCCGGCCAAGGAGGGCATGCGTGAGATCACCGAGCTGGTTAAGATCCGCATGACCAACCTCAACTCTGTGGGCAAGGCAGAGTAACAGCAAGGGTACTCCGACTCGCTACATATCCCGGGGAGGGACGAGGACTTAGTTCCCCAATCGTCCTCGGGCATGCAAAAAGCCTCGCTGCGCACTTCGTGCGGCGAGGCTTTTTGCCCCCTGCGGAAAGATTGGAGAACTAAGCCCTCGTCCCTCCCAGGTTGACCTACTCGAGGTCGTCGCCCTTGTGGCGTTAGGTCTGAAAATAATAAGAAGCCTTCGCGCTGCGGAATGATTTTGGAAACTAAGTACGGGGGCCCGCCCAAGCCGTCCTGCTCAATCGCCCTTGTGGCGTTGGGGCGGAAAGGGTGGGGCGCGTGGGTTATTTGGTTGTTAGGGTTAGTAGGTCGTTGGGGGTTTTGAGGTTGTAGGTGTCGTTTGGGATATCTTGGTGTGATCCCCATGCTGCTCGGGCAAAACTGACCCCTGCTGAAGTTGCGCATTGTTCGTCGTAGACGGTGTCGCCAACGTAGACGACGTTGCCAGGATTCGCGCCCGCACGTCGGAGATATTCGAGCATGGGTGCGGGTGCGGGTTTATGTTCGGTTGTGTCTTCGACAAGGATGATGTGCTCAAAATACTTATCGAAACCAAGGGGTGCAATTTCTTTTGCGTATTCGTCGCGCGCACGTGAGGAGACGATGCCAAGTTTGCAGCCGCTATCGGCGAGCGTTGCGATGACTTCAAGCAAACCTGGAAACACGCTGATGGTGCTTTTAAAGCTGGCGGCAACTTGGCACCAGCGATCCAACGTTGCCTGCGAGTAGATCCCAAGTTTCTCAAGGGCATCCTTGCCGGGTATGCCGAGGGCAAAGTCAAGCTCGTGTCGGGGAAGCGTTTTGCTGGTCTCTTCTTGGACAATCTGGACAAGCGATGACAGAACGCTTTCTTCTGTATCTGCCAATGTCCCATCAACGTCAAATACGATATGGTCAAAGTGCTTCATATGATTGCTCCTCTCTGTTGTTTGCCTGCAAGTTTGATGCGGTGACAGAAGAAGGGCTAGCGGGATTTCTGCCTGGTGCTATCGAGATTCTGCCTCGCTGCTCGATAGCTCGAAGGAGTGCACCCCATTTGTTCTTTAAATACCTGGCCAAGATGGCTTGCTGTTATAAATCCGCATTGGCGCGCGACTGTCTGTACCGTTCTCGTGGTGTGTGCCAAAAGTTCGCAAGCACGGTTTATGCGGTATGCGCGTAGATATGCCGCCGGGGTCGTTCCTGCACAAGTTTCGATAATGCGGTAACACTCTCTTTCGCTTACGCCGGCTGCAGATGCCATCTGGGGCACATCTATAGCGGCTGCATAGTTTGCGCGGATAAAGTCCAGGATTGCCTTGAACTGTACGTCGCGGCTGGTCATCCAAGAGGCGCCGTCGGAAGAAAAGAGCGGTTCGGTCTTGGCGTTAATCTGAATCCAGAGCTCTGACAAACTATTTCGAAGCGCCATCTCGTTCTGCGGCCGTTGAAGGTCGTGGCTAAAGGAGCTCTTCAGCAAATCGATAAAGGGCATATCGTCGGGATTGGTGGGTGACCATTTGAGCACATCGACGCCTCGACATTGAAGCAATGGGTTGATGTAGCGCTTTTGGAGACGTCCCGCGGGATCGCCGAGCATCGACGGCTGAAAGATATGCAGCATTTGAATGGCTGGCGCCGAATTGGGTGATTGCAGCGTGCTGTGCAAAACGCCGCCGTTGATAAAGCCGGCGGACCCTTCCTCAAAGCGTACGTGCTCATGAGCCGCGTGCGTTCGATAGTCAATCGCTCCCTGCTCCATATAGAAAAGCTCAACTTCGGAATGCCAGTGCCAGGGGACGGAATTGCCCGGATAGCGAGCGAATTCTGCGCGTTCGGCAATATAGGGCCAGTCTTCGGCGGTCTCGGGAAACGCTTCCTCGCGTCCTCCGCGGTGCAATTCTATGTGATCCATGTTTCGCATGGCATCAGTATAAAGCGCGATGGGCTTAGATTGCTCTTGCCTGTTCGGGGAACGCCTTGTCTAGGGATGCTTGGAGCTTTTCGAAGGATGCTCGTAAGTTGAGGCTCTGATCGGCTGAGCGCTTGGTTTTTGTGGTGGGGGAGTCGAGGAGGCCGTTTCTCTGTGTCGGGGGGAAGGAGAAAAGGTTTGCATGTTTTAGGGATGGCTGCTGTGCTGCGTCATTGGAAGAATGCATGCTTTTGCGGCCTCCTCGATATCCACCAAAAGGATGCGCTCGGGGTTTGCTGCTAGGTCCCGTGCGCTGGCTACATTATGCCGCGGCTGCCGCAAAGAAGCGCTAAAGAAAGGCTTAACCTGGTTTGGTGTTACGATGAAACTGCAGGTCAGAGGTATCGAGTAACACTCTTGAAAGGTTTTGAGCTTAAGGGCTTTCTAAGGTTTGTGACGTGGATGTGGCGCGGACGTGCGTAGCGTGTGAATGCTCGCTGTTAGCGCTGCGGCTCTGTGGCGCGCACCTGCTCGATGACCTTTTCCATCGTGGCGTCGATGCGGTCTTTTTTGAGTTCGCATTCCCAGATGGTTATGGGCGTCCAGCCCATTTGAGTGAGCGCTGCCACAGCAGCACGGTCGCGCTCGACGTTGCGACGGAACTTTGCCTCCCAAAACTCAACGTTGCGCTTGGGCTGGCTTGGGTTGCACTTGGGGCAGCGGTGCCAAAAGCAACCGTTGACGAAGATGGCGATCTTGCGGCCGGGGAAGGCGATGTCGGGCTTGCCGGGCACCTTCCATTCCAGACGGTATCCCGTAAGGCCTGCTGCCCGCAGGCGCTGGCGGACGAGCAGCTCGGGCTTGGTATTGGCGCGTTTGTTGCCCTTCATGGACTTTTTGATGGCGGCGCGACGGCGGACCAGTTCGCGCTCGTCAGCGGAGAGGTCCGAGGTATCGATGCCGTCGAGCAGACCTGGTTTGGGGCGTTTTTTGCTACGGCGCTTAGGTGCGCGCTTGGGTTTGGCGGTGGGTTTGTCGGCTGTGTTGGGCGCGGCGTCATCAGCGGAGCTTGCCTCAAGCCGGTCTTCCTTCAGCTCAATCAGGGCATCGATGAGCCCCTTGTCTGCGGGCATCCATTCCACCGTGGCAAGCGAGGTGCGCGGAATCCAGCGGATATCGAGCTGGCGGTCGTGCTTCTGGGGCTCATCGGATTCATCGGCGAGCGAGCAGTAGTAGCACTCCATGGAGAGATGGAAATCGGGGTAGTCGTACTCAACGGTGTAGAAGTCACGCAGGTTGGTGACCTTCACCTGCAGCTCTTCCATGAGCTCGCGGCGCACGGCGTCTTCGGGCGTCTCGCCGCGCATGAGCTTGCCGCCTGGGAATTCCCAAAGTCCCTGCATGTCGCCGTAGCCGCGCTGCACGGCAAGCAGCTCGTCGGATCCTTCCTTGCGAATGATCCCAGCGGCAACATGAACAGTTTTCAAAAGGAGTCCTCTCTCAACATCAACAAGTGACAGGCTAGCTACCCGTACCTTACACAACGGTAAGGCAAGCGTAAGCCATATCGATGGTAGCCGACTCGGCTCCCTGCGACTATAGATGCCGTAGACTAATCGCAAGAAAGGACTCGGTATGCAAACCACGCACATGGCGACCCCGGTACTGGAGGTCGCGCATCTCGAAAAGGTATATGGAGCGTTGGGAAACGTGACCCGCGCGCTCAACGACGTCAGCTTTACCGTCAACCGCGGCGAATTCGTTGGCATCATGGGCGCCTCGGGCTCGGGCAAGTCGACGTTGCTCAACTGCGTCTCAACCATCGATAGCGCCACGAGCGGCACCATCCGCATCAACGGGCAGGACGTTACGCGCATGAAGCAGGCCAAGCTCTCGCAGTTCCGCCGCGAGGAGCTGGGCTTTATCTTCCAGGATTCCAACCTGCTCGATACGCTCACGGCACGCGAGAACATCGCCCTGCCGCTCACCATCGCCCGCACAAACTCGGCAGAGATCTCGACCCGCGTGCAGGATGTAGCCGCGCGTCTGTCTATCAGTCAGGTGCTCGACAAGTATCCCTACCAGATGTCCGGCGGTCAGCAACAGCGCGTTGCCGCGGCTCGCGCACTCGTCACCGACCCAACTATGATCATGGCCGACGAGCCCACCGGCGCCCTCGATTCCAAGAGCGCCCGCCTGCTGCTCGAGAGCCTAGAGGCCCTCAACCGCCGCCTGCGCGCCACCGTGCTCATGGTCACGCACGACAGCTTTGCCGCCAGCTACACGAGCCGTGTGCTGTTTATCCGCGACGGCAAGATTTTCACCGAGCTGCGCCGCGGCGACACCGACCGACGAGAGTTCTTCGACCGCATTATGGAGGTCGTTGCCATGATGGGCGGTGAGGGCTCCGATGCTCTGTAAACTCGCTTGGGGCAACGTCCGCCGCGCCGGCCGCGATTACCTTGTCTACTTGCTGACGCTCACCTTGGGCGTCACGGTCTTCTATGCCTTCAACACCGTCTCGATGCAGGTCGACATTGCCGGCATCAAGGAGGAGGGACTGTCCGAGCTCATGGGCAGCATGCTCGGCTACCTGACGTGCTTTTTGGCCGGCGTCATGGCCTTTTTGATGGTGTATGCCAACAACTTCATCATGAAGCGCCGCAAAAAGGAGTTCGGCCTGTACCAGGTGCTCGGCATGCGCCGCGGGCGCGTCGCCACGATCATGGCGCTCGAGACCGTATTTGTTTCGGTCGGCGCTTTTGTCGCCGGCATTGTGCTGGGCGTGGGGCTCTCCCAGCTCATGACGTTCTTTACGGCCTCGCTCTTTAAGACACAGATCGCTAATTTCCACTTCTTTTTCTCGGTGCATGCGTTCAACCTGACCCTTGCCTGCATGCTCGTGATGTTTGTGCTCACGCTGCTGCTGAACCTTCGCGCCGTGCGCCGCACCAGGCTCATTGAGCTCATGGGTGCCGAGCGTCGCAACGAGAGCATCAAGACGCGCAACCCCTGGATCGCGATTGCCATCTTTGCCGTGGGCGTGGCGCTTGTGGGCGTGGCCTATTACCGTCTGCTACGTGATGGGTTCCCGCTGACTGCGACGGACAGCAAGCTGCAAGAGGCCATGAGCCAGTTTGGCATTACGACCGCTATGGTTACAGTGGGTACCTTTGCGCTGTTCTGGGGACTCTCGGGCATGCTCATCAAGCTGCTGCAGAGCCTGCGCGGCGTGTACTGGCGCGGCCTCAACATGTTTACCGTGCGCCAGCTTGCGGCCAAGGTCAACACGGTGTGCTTTTCGATGGGCGTCATCGCGATGATTCTGTTTTTGGCCATTACCTCGGTGACCTGCGGTATGTCGATTGCCAACGTGATGAACGAAAACCTGGAGCGCTATAACCCTGTTGACGTGTCTCAGACGTATGTCTATTACACGCCCGAAACGCTCGACTACTACAAGGAGTATGTCAATCCGTCTGAGGCCGATCGCATGGTGCTGGCCGATGCAACGGTCGATTTGTACGCTGCATGGCATGGCGATCGTAAAGATCCCGATAACGTTGCAGACGGTATTAAGGGCAAGTCGGCGGACAACAACGACGAGACCGGCAAGAAGGTCAATATCGCCGATGTTGCCGGTGAACATGTGCAGATCGATTCGTATCTGAGTTACCCGCTTGGCGGCTCGGGCCCCTCGGTGGTGGCGGGTGAGATGTGCAAGGCCATGGGCGAAAAGCTTCCCAAGGCGCTCGAGGGAAGCAACGCCGATGCGATGGGTCTGTTTGTGACGCCGGCGAGCCAGTACAACAAATTGCGCCAGATGATGGGCGAGGAGCTGGTGAGCATTGGCCGGGACCAGTACTTGCTTACGTGTGATATGGGCGGTGAGCTGGGCGACCTGTACACCAAATACATGGCCGGCGGCCATGCCCTCACCTTGGGCGGGCATGAGCTCAAGCCCGCAACCGATAAGTCGGACGAGGACACGGCGGCCATCGCCAACTCGGCGATGGGCAGCAATCCCGGTACCGTGGTCGTAGCCGATGAACTGCTGTCCCAGCTTAACCTGCAGCCGTATTCCAGTAATCTGCTCGTTAACTACAAACAGGGGATGGATACGACCGAGGCAGACGAGAGCATTAAATACACCTTGCTCGACAATCTGCTCGTTGACGGCAAGGAGCCGGGGTCGTGGGGAGTCTTCATCACGCGTTCCGAGATGTACACGCAAGCAGCGCAGATGAACGGCATGATTAGCTATCTGGCCATCTACATTGGCTTTGTACTGGTCGTTGCGTGCGCGGCAATCCTATCGATCCAGCAGCTCTCCAATGTGGCCGACGGCAGCCGCAGCTATCGTGTGCTGGCACAGATCGGCTGTGACGACCGCCAGATTCGCCATTCGGTGATGGCGCAGCAAGCGGTATTCTTTCTGTTCCCGCTGGCAGTGGGCCTGGCGCACTCCTTTGTGGCGCTCAAGGTGATCATCGAGCTGGTGAGCGTATTCGGCGATATGAGCATCGGCGGCACCGTGGGCCTCACCTGCGCGATTTTCCTGGCGGCCTATGGTGGCTACTTCCTGGTAACGTACCTCATGAGCGCCGGCATGGTACAAGCTGCCATCGCCACCCGCTACAGCGAATAGCCGACTCAAAGCAAAACATTCGCAGGTTGAGCATAAATCAGCGAAAGCGCCCCTAGACGAGCAAGGTGACGTGAAAGAGGAGGGAAGCGTACTTCGGTACGCGACCGACGATTGAACGTCAGATTGCCGCCTAGGGCGCTTGCAGCGTCGAGCCGTTACGCGGTTTGGCAAAACCGCGTAACTCGAGCCCCTTCGTGGTGGTTTTTACGTTTATCTCAATCTGTAACATATGGCTGGCAAAATCGCCTCTATCTGTTATAGATTGAGATTGTTTGTCCCGAGCCATACGGTTTGTCTCGATCTGTAACAACAAGACGGGGATTCGGCCCCTAGATGTTACAGATCGAGACAATGGTCGTTCGATTTGGAGGAAGCCTTATGCGCACGATTACCGAGTCCGAGTCCACCCCCAAGGCCGACGGTTTCTTTATGCCTGCTGAGTTTGCCCCGCAGGATCGCGTGTGGATGGGTTGGCCCCACCGCACCGACACCTGGGCCCACGGCGCCAAGCCGGCTCAGAGGCAGTATGCCGCCATCGCTCGCGCCATCGCCGAGTTCACCCCGGTCACCATGTGCGCCAACCAGGCTGACTACGCCAACTGCAAGGCCTTCTTCGAGAACGACGAAAACGTCACCGTTATCGAGATGACCACCGACGACGCTTGGTTCCGTGACACCGCTGCCACTTTTGTTATCAACGGCAAGGGCGATAAGCGCGCCAACCACTGGCACTTCAACGCCTACGGCGGCCTCGTCGACGGCCTCTATTTCCCATGGGACAAGGACGAGCAGATCGCCCTTAAGATAGCTGAGCTCTCCGGCTGCCGTCGCTATCGTCCCGATGACATGATCCTCGAGGGCGGTTCCATCACCGTCGACGGCGAAGGTACCGTGGTCGTGACCGACCAGTGCCTGCTTTCCCCGGGCCGCACCTGCTCTGCGGTTCTGGAGGAGGAAGAGGATTCCGAGTCCATCTGGCCCAAGTTCAAGAGGAAGTTTGAGCCCTGGAGTGAGGAGCTTCGCGCCTATATGGACGAGCACCTCAAGGATTACCTGGGTGTCGAGAAGGTCATCTGGGTCAAGGAGGGCATCGACCCCGAGGAGACCAACGGTCACATCGACGACGTCGCCACGTTCATCGCCCCGGGCGTCATGGCCTGCATCTGGACTGACGATCCCGAGCTTCCTGCACTGGGGTGTGATTCCCACAAAGACAGGGACTGCTGGTTTTCCTCCCTGCA